>JAYTCN010000173.1:0-10522 GCA_043736475.1 Paracoccaceae bacterium | reverse complement strand
AAACTGACATATTTGCCCACTGAACGATGGAAATTGACGCCGCAAAACTGATCGAAACCGGTCGCAGGGTCTTGGCAACCGAAGCCGACGCCTTGGCGTACTATGCCAGCTCGCTGGGCGAAAGTTTTGCGGATGCCGTCAAGTTGATGTTGCAAGCCAAAGGACGGGTCATTGTCGCCGGCATGGGCAAATCCGGCCATGTCGGACGCAAGATTGCCGCCACCTTAGCGTCCACCGGGACACCTGCACAGTTTGTCCACCCCGCTGAAGCCAGTCATGGTGACATGGGCATGATAACGACGAATGACGTGGTTCTGGTGCTGTCCAACTCCGGTGAAACGGCCGAACTTTCTGACCTGATCACCTATACAAGGCGGTTCAATATTCCGATGATCGGTGTCGCCAGCAAGCTGGATTCCACGCTTATGGTGCAATCCGACGTTGCGGTCCTTTTGCCGGACATGCCGGAGGCCTGTTCCGTCGGCATGGCACCGACAACCTCGACGACGCTGGCGCTGGCTTTGGGTGACGCACTGGCGGTGGCACTGATGGAGTGTCGCCGATTCACGCCCGATGATTACCGCGAGTTCCACCCCGGCGGCAATCTGGGGGCGAAACTGCGGCGCGTGCAGGACCTGATGCACATTGGCGACGCCGTGCCACTTGTCGACATTCATGCCAAAATGTCTGACGTATTGCTCTTGATTACCCAGAAAGGATTTGGCGTTGCGGGCGTTATCGACACGGCTGGCAAGTTGGTGGGCATAATCACTGACGGCGACCTTCGTCGGCACATGGATGGTTTGTTGGGGCATACCGCCGGTCAAGTAATGACCCGCGACCCAGCCACCGTAGCGCCCGGTGCGCTCGCTTCCGAAGCTTTGGGCGCGATGAATGGGCGCCGCATAACTACTTTGTTTGCCGTAAGCCGGGACGGAAGCGGCATGCCGGCCGGAATACTGCACATCCATGACTGCTTGCGCGCCGGAATAGTTTGATTCGCAATGCGCAAGTCGGTTGGAAACTACTCGCGGTTTGTCTCTTACCTCAAGATAGGCCTGCCCTTTGCGGCATTGGTATTGCTCGGAACTGTCTTCCTTGTCACGAGTCCGGACGACTTCAATGGTTCGGGACTGGTCTTTACCGAACAAGACAGGCTGGCGCTGCGTGAGGGGCTGCATGTCGTGAATCCGACAATTTCCGGTGCCACCGGAAACCGCGACACCTATGTGTTCACCGCAAGAACGATGTATTCGAACATTGACGATGCAAACGCGGTCATCGCGGAAACGCTGTCAGGCGACATTGCGATGCGTGATGGACGGACGATCAAATTGTCCGGCAAGGCCGCCGTGCTTGATCTTTCGGCCGAGACTTTTCATTTGTCCGGTGGTGTCTCGCTTGCCTCCTCTGACGGTTACAACGCCCGGACCGACGGCTTGATGGCTGACCTCAAGGCAGGAACAATCATCAGCGACGGGCCCGTCACTGCGGACGGACCTGCGGGGCACATTTCCGCCGGCATTCTGAAGATCGGCACAAATTTGCAATCGGTACCGCTTGCCGTCGAAAACACCGTGATATGGTTTGGCAATGGCGTTAAGCTGACTTTTTTGCCGGGAAAGAAATAAGAGGCCGCACTGAATGAGAATTCTGGGAATGTTGATTGGTGCGATCATCGCCGCAGTTATTGCCGCGCCGGGTTTTGCCCAAGGTGCATTTGTTCCTTTTGGCGGAATCACGCACGACAATCTGTTGCCAATCGAAATTTCCGCCGACAGTCTAAGTATCAGCCAAGCAGATTCCAGCGCCGAATTCCTTGGCAATGTTCAAGTCGGACAGGGATCACTAAAGATATCCGCTGACAGGATTTTTGTGAAGTATGCCGCGTCCCAAGGTGAAGCGACGGGCCAGATTCAAACGATTGAGGCCACGGGAAATGTGCTTTTCACGAATGGAGCAGAGGCTGCCGAAGGGCAAACAGCCGTCTACGATGTTGCCACCGGAATTGTGAAAATGACGGGCGACGTGATCCTTACTCAGGGAAAGAATGCCTTGTCGGGTGAGTCGCTGACGATTGATCTGACCGCCGGGACGGCGCTGGTCGGGGGCCGGGTGCAGACGATCTTCCAACCGGGAAAAAATCCTTGATCGCGCGACCGGAACTGCGCTTGGCCGAAGGCTCTCAGGGCCTCGAAGTCATCCATTTGGGCAAGAGTTACAAGAAGCGGCCAGTGCTGCGCGACGTGAGCCTGGTGTTGCGCCGGGGCGAGGTCGTGGCGCTTCTTGGTCCCAACGGTGCCGGCAAGACCACCTGTTTTTACGCTGTCGCGGGTCTGGTTAAACCCGAAACTGGCACCGTCCTGATTGACGGCTCCGATGCAACGGCGTTGCCCATGTATCGCCGGGCCAAAATGGGAATTGGCTACCTGCCGCAGGAAGCGTCAATTTTCCGCGGTCTGTCCGTCGAGGACAATATTCTGGCGGTGCTTGAGCTCTCCGTTCGCGATCGCGATCAACGAGACCACATGCTTGACGCCCTGCTCGCCGAGTTTTCAATCACGCATCTGCGCCGTGCGCCAGCTGTTGCCCTGTCGGGTGGCGAGCGCCGCCGGGTTGAAATCGCAAGGTGTCTGGCGAGTCAGCCAAACTACGTGCTGTTGGACGAACCATTCGCCGGTGTCGATCCGATCGCCGTTGACGACATCCGCGAACTGGTCGCACATCTCAAGGATCGCGGGGTCGGCGTCCTGATTACCGATCATAACGTCAGAGAGACTCTGGCGATTGTGGATCGTGCCTATATATTGCATGATGGAACCGTACTGATGAGTGGGACCCCTGACGATGTCGTCATGGATGACACGGTCAGGCGGGTGTATCTGGGGGAAAAATTCCGTCTGTAAGCAATCGACAGCGGTTGTGAGCAGACGTGTCGGCAGGTTGGTGTTCCCATGGCTTTATCGCCAAAACTGGAACTAAGACAGACGCAGCAACTGGCGATGACGCCACAGTTGCAGCAGGCCATCAAGCTGTTGCAAATGGCCAACACCGAACTGTCGGAATATCTGGAATCGGAACTGGCGCGAAATCCGTTCTTGGAAGCGGATTCCGACTGGTCGCCTGTACCGATCGAACTGCAACCGGTGACGTTCTCCCAAGGCGAAATTGGTGCGGCCGGTGCCGATTTTGACCTTTCGGCAATCGACCAGGTTAGCAACCCGGAGACGTTGCAAGTTCACTTGACGGGTCAAATTGGCACGCTTCAGATTCCGGTCGAGCTGGCGAACCTGGCGTTTATTATGGCCTATGAAACCGATGACGCGGGCTACATTCGAACACCGTTGCAAGAGATTGCCGATCGATGCGGCGCCACGATTCCGTTTTTGGAAAAGGCATTGGCTGTGGTTCAAAGTTGTTCGCCGACCGGTGTCGGGGCACGAAATCTTGCCGAATGCCTCAAGCTGCAACTCATCGAACGCGGAAAATATGATGTTGGCATGAAAGTGCTGCTCGAGAACATGCCTTTGATCGCGAAAGGCACGACGGCCGAGCTGGCGCGCAAAACCAGACTGGAACCGTCCTTGGTCGCAAATTGCCTGCGCCTGATCCGCAGGCTGGATCCGAGCCCCGGCCACCGCTTCGCGTCTGGGGCGTCGGTGGTGCGAATTCCCGACGTGACAATTGCCCGCGACCTCAAGGATGGCTGGCACATTCAGCTTGCGCCAACGCGCGTGCCGCGCCTTGTTGTGAATGATCGTTACGCAAGGGAAATAGCTGCGGTCGGCGCCCGATTGCCAAAAAACCTGCAGGATCTGGCGTACCAGGCCGGCTGGCTCGTCCGAACAATCGAACAAAGAGCAAAAACATTGCTGAACGTAGCGGCCGCCATCGTTCGCCATCAGGATCAATATTTCCGGCTGGGTGAGGCAGTGCTGCGGCCGATGACGATGCGCGAAATCGGTTCCGCCGCCAACGTTCATGAATCGACGGTAAGTCGAACCGTTTCCGGCAAATTTTTCGAGTGCGGCCACGGCATCGTCGCGATCAAAAGTCTTTTCAACGCGAGCATCCAGTCATTGGACCGCCAGCGGCGGTATGGAGCGGCATCGATCAGGTATCGCATCGGCCGCCTTGTTGCCGCCGAATTGCCGGAGCAAACCCTTTCAGACGAGGAGATCGCGGCGAAACTCAAAAACGACGGTATCCGTATCGCCCGCAGGACCGTTGCAAAGTATCGCACGGCTCAGCGGATACCCAGCGCTGGGGAACGGCGCCGCGCCAAACATGAAGGCGGCAAGTTGATGTAGCACATCCGACGCATCTACCAGTGAATTACACGAATTATCAACACGACAGGGCGGGGAACGATGATGAAAATACAGGTTCACGGCAAACAGATGGAAACGGGTGACGCGCTGCGATCCCATGTTGGAAGCCAGTTGTCGGAAATGGTGAACAAGTACTCGGCTCGACCCGTTGAGGCCGTCGTAACTTTTTCCCGCGACCGCCACGAATTCCTTTGTGATGCGACCGTGCATTTGTCGACCGGGCTGACCACGCAGGCCAAAGCCCGGGCGAATGACATTTACGAAAGCTTTGATGGAACGCTCGACCGGATGGAAACCCAACTGCGCAGGTATAAGCGCAGATTGAAGAATCATCACAGTTCCCGCCATACGCCCATCGAGTCCGGATCGGCGTCTTCCTATGTCATTACAGCCGGGCCGACCGGGCAGCAGGATGAGCCCGACACGCTGCAACCAGTAATTATCGCCGAAACGGAGACAAAGGTTTCTTTCCTTTCCGTGGGAGAGGCAGTAATGCAGATGGAACTTTCGCACGCCAATATGCTCGTATTTCGCAATGTGGCGCATGGCAGAGTGAATGTCGTGTACCGTCGCGACGATGGAAACATAGGCTGGCTGGACCCGAAAGAAGCTAAATAGGCACCGCGACGTTCAGGCGGGCATGAGGTTTGTCGAATGCAGTTGGCAGGTATCCTTGCTGCGGATGCGGTAAGGTCAAACGTAAAAATTTCAGGCAAGAAACGTCTGTTGCAAGACATCTCCGAGTTGGCCGCGAGTGTCTATAACTTGAAGGCGTCGGTAGTTTTTGACGGACTGCAAGCGCGCGAACTGCTTGGGCCGACCGGCGTAGGTCGCGGTGTCGCGATCCCGCATGCCCGCTTGTCAGGACTTGAAGGTGTTATCGGCTTGTTTGAACGGCTGGATAAGCCCATCGATTTCGATTCCGTCGACCGTCGGCCGGTCGACCTGGTATTTGCGCTGCTGGCGCCAGAAGAGGCCGGCGTCGAACATCTCAAAGCATTGGCCCGGGTATCGCGCACCCTTCGCGATGAGGCGATATGTGCCAAACTTCGATCGACCACCGACGTGGCCGCGCTGTATGCAATACTGACCGAACACCAGTCGTCTCAGGCCGCATAGGTCCAGTCAACCCAGCCGTATCGTGCATAATCGGTGGCATACGCCTGGCGCAGCAGTGCTTCGGTTTCCGGACTGACAAATGCCGCGAGGGCAGTGTCGAGGTCGGTCTCTACCTGGCCGCGCGGTGCATGCTGGTGCGGTCGATCCACGCCCAAAAACTCGGCAAGATAGGTCGCCGCCTGATGCCATTTTTCCGAACGTGCGATCAGACTGATCGGCATCAGGCGGGAATATCCGTCGATCAGCGCGGCTTGCGACGCCCAGCTTTGATCAGTCCTGATGCTGGTGTTACCACTCAGATTTCGTTCCAGAAACAGCAGGAACTGGTGAAAAGCTTGCCTGGTTTCCGGGACCGTCGCTTCACCAACTGTCGGCAAGACCAGACCATACCGCTGAACCAATTGCCGGCGGATGACCGGAAATCTTTCCGGCCCGTCCGACAGGATATGGCGCTGGAAAGCCGAGAATGCGCGCCGCATCGGATGGCTAAGGCAGGCAAACATGATCGCCTTGCCGTGGGTTCCGCGCCAACGGGCAAAATCCCTGCGCCCCAGTCCTGTCGTGACATTTCCTCCCGTGTTTCCTGCGCTTGGCGGCCCGATGGCATTCATCCAGTCGGAAATACCCCCCTCCAGTCCGCGATTTAGCGGGGCAAGGACAAGCGGCAGGTCCTTGGCCAGTATCAAACGGGCAATTGCCGGCAGGGCGGTCGGGTCGACCGGTGGAGCGCGGGCTGGCAAAGTGGCTGCCGGCAGATCTTGCGGGTTGGAAACCCTGTCAGATATTGCACCCGGATTCTGTTGCAGTGTTGCATGCCGGACCTTCGGCAATATTTCACTTTGACCGAGATACTTCGCAAGTCCGTTGATGATGCGCAAATCCTTCAGGTCAGTGTAGTTCAGCCAAAAAGCCGTCAGCCCGTTCTGGCGAATTTCCGTGCGGATACGGTCGGCAAATTTCGTTCGTTCAGCCAGAAAATCGTCAAACTCCTGCTGGTTGAAATGGACCTTTTCCAATCTCGATCTTGATTGATTGCGCAGTTGCCATTGATCGGTCTGGCGGGCGATCCTCAGCGAAACGAAGGCATCGAGCGGATCGCGCTCCAAGACTATTCTGGCACAATCCGGGTCTGACAGGACCTTGTTGAGAATCCTCGGGTCGTGGTCATGAAAAATGCGAAAGCCGTTTATTTTCCCAACGTTGGCAACGCGGATTTCGTTGAGCAAGGATCCAGGGTCCCGCTCGCGCGAAATCAGGTCTATGCCGAGGCAGGATTCGCGTCCGGGCTTGCCGATGAAGGCCGGATTGAACAACTCGCCGTGACTTGTGATGCCCGCGAATTGGTTCAGGCTCGACTCGAGCAAATTCGACCCGGTCCGCATGTCGGCCAATATAGCAAAGTACTTGAAGTCAGGCCCGGTCAAGAATGTGCGCCCGCGGCGCCCCGACGAACTCGGTCTTCTTGGGATGCCGGTCGCCTTTCGGGTTCCGGAACAATCATACCCAGATTGCGCAGATCCGCCAGAAATGCGTCCAGACCATCAAATTGCCGGATGCCCGGCATTTCGAACGGGCCGGGCGCAAATTTTTGCTGGCATGCCTCCATCAGGCTGCGCAACCCTTTCGACGGCTCCGCCAGAAACTCCAGAAACGACCAGTAAGAAACTTGCGCCATTGTTTTTTTGGATGCCAACACGTTCAGAAATCTTTTCTCGGCTGCCTGTTGGCGCATGGCTGTTGGCTTGATTGCTGCCGCAGACGTTCCGGTCAAGTAGGCCTGTGCGGCCCAGGATCCAGTCAGAACGTACACATGAGCGTTGCGGTCTTTGGCGATGAAATCGGCGAGCGCAGGATTGTCGGCCGGATCAAACAAAAAGCAATGATTTCGGCCCCTTTGCGTCCACAACAGGTTGCGCAGGAACTGCGCCGGGTCGCTGTCACGGATCGCCGTCGCCGCCGGCAAACAACCCGGACCAATCTCGGCGCCGCCTCCGAAAGCAACCTGGCCCCGGCTGAAAAGCCTGCCGTGAATCGTTGATTTCGTCTTCGTGCCCAGCCACGGCACGAAGCCGGGTACAACATGTTCAAAGCCGCAAAACACTAGGTAAGGCCCCGCAGTCCGCTCGGAATCTTCGGCCCAGGCCGCTGGAAAGCGCCCCTGCATTATCAAGCCTTTCCGGCCATTCTTCCTCCGCGATTCTGCCATTTTGACGGCCCGGTCCAGCTTGCCGGTATCTTCGGCTGACGCAACCAGGCCGTCTCCAAGAAACTTATGATACAATTTGTCCGCGCCCGGCCATATTTTTCGGGCAAAATAGGCACCGGATTGGGTCAGCATTTCGATATGGTCGTCGTAGAAAACGTGCGGCCGTCCGGAAGCGTCAAAGCGGCTGAGAACAAAGGAGCGCGATTCAATGCGACTTGAGTGTTTCCGCGCCAGGGTCTGAAAATAGGATTCGTCCGGAATCCAGCACCAACGGAAAAATCGGTCATATTCCTTGCGGCACGGATCGTTCAGAATTGCGTCCATCGTTTTTCTTGTCAGACACCACCATTGCGATCCGACAAACGGTTCCAGTCCAATGGGCATGCGTCGGGAAACGCGCAACTTCCGCTGCAGTTGCACGGAATAGTCGAACATTCGCCGCTGCTGTCGCCATACAAAGGGGAACCAGTACTTGAACCTTTCCACCCCCAAACCGTCAATAATCCAATTGTCATCCTGCGCGGAAAAGCTCTCGATCATATCGACGCCGACATACTTTTTGATGTGGTCAAGAAACTCTGCCACCGGGCGCAAAGGCAGGGTGTCGCCGCTCAAATGGCAGATTTGATCAACTTCCGGACAGGCCTGAAGCAGCTGCCTGGCAGCTACCAGAACCGCCTCGGTCAACGAAAAAGTCCCCCAACTGCACCGGACCCGGTCACTCAAAAGTACGCCGGGATCGAGCGAAACTGATCGCACCATCTTGTCAAATTCTGCCTTCGGGCAATGCGCATCGATATGAATTATGACCTTGCCACCATGCCGGGAAAGGTGGAGCGCAAGTTGCGCAACCCGATGCAGGTTGTGGTGCGCCAGAATGATAAATCCGACATGATTTGCCAAGTTCACAGCCACCCCCCCGCCGACATCAGCCCACATTCCTCCAGTGACCGCCAATCGTGGTAAGGAGTGGAATGTTCGTTCCAAATTTTGGCGCGCCCGCCCAAATCCCGCAAATAGGCTTTGTATTCCCGGCTGTTGGCGTAGTGTTCTTTGCGCGCCAGTTCTTCGATCGCTTTTTCTTGCAGGCCCTTGCTCAACTTCGCATGCAGCAGGCAGCCGCACGGGCTTTCGCCGCCGGTTTCTCCGTAAGTGCGATTCAAACGCCGTGGCAGCATGGCATGCGTCGAACTGACGTAGACATAACCGCGCTGCCATTTCACCAGTGGTATCTTGTTCAATGCCGGTGAATGGTCGGGCTGATCAGCAAAATAGACTCTTTGCCGCGGCCCGCCACGAATCCAGAGGTTCCGATACCGCGAGTGAAGGCGGTAGGTATAATTGCCCGAGTCAAACCACGAAAGTTTGCGAAACGGATCATCCCCGGGCTGGCAAACAGTTTCTTCGACCGGCCCGCGCGGATACATGTCGACCAGAACGGCACCAAAGGAACGGATGGACTGCGTGTCGAGCCAGTGCGTCAGCGCGGGTAGCGGGCGCGTCTGGCAATGCGAATAAACAAGGAACTCATCCGTGTCCACGACCAGGGTCCACCTGTCAGCGGCGTTGCGGTTCAGCAAGAAGTTCAGCCAGTCCATGCCGAAATTTGCGTCGCGATAACTGCCGGAAGCACGCCAAACCGAACAGTCTTTTTGTGCCGCCAGGTATTCCCGGCCACCGTCCGATGAATCGTTGTCGACAAAACAAAAATGGCTGACGCCAAGTTTTCGATAATATGCCAGGAAATACGCAAGTCGCGGCATTTCATTGCGCAAAGTCGAAAACAACAGGACTGCGTCGGGAGCGGCGCTTTTCAATCTGTTCACAACAGACGTCAACTGGAAAGACTTGCGGAAGGACCGCAACCGGCGTCGGTTTCGCTCAAGGCGGAGCAGATATGAACGCGCTATGCCCATCCGCTAAGGGTCTTTCTGTCAATCCACCGTCTTTTCACCAGAAACCATTCCAATCGCAGCAAATATCTGACTGAAATGCGCATTCCAAAGCGGTAATCGGACGCTGGTATTTTTGTGCCTGTTGGGCCCCATTTGGAGCGTTATTGCTTCGGCCCAACTATGGACATCTTCGGTCGGCAAGTAAAGCGGGGCATCGCCCGCCAGTTCGCGCAACACCGGCAGGTCGGATGCAATTACGGGCAATCCGCTGCCCAGCGCTTCCAATACTGGCAGGCCGTATCCTTCGGCGAGTGAAGGGAACAGCAAGGCCGAAGCAAGCGCCATCTTGGTTCTGACCTCGGCATCTGGCAAAGGGCCATGCTCGACGATCCGCCCACCGACCTTCGCCGCATTGTCCAACCTGCGAAAAACGTCCTTGTTCCGCCACCCCCGATATCCAACGATATCCAGGTGGGGGATCTTGTCCGGTGGCAGGGTTTCGCCGAAATGGCGCCATGTATCCAACAGCAAGCGGTGGTTTTTTCTGGGCTCGATTGTTCCCAAAACCAGAAAGCGCTTGGTGCCTGGATCAGACCTTGCAATTCGGGGCCACACTTCCACGCCAAGATGAGCAACCAATAATGCCGTTCCGCCTTCGCGTTTTGGTAGCCAGTGCAAGGCCCGCGCTGCCGTCGCCCGCGAGTTACAAACCACAAGGTCGGCGAGGGAAATCGCTTTGAGTTTGCCCGGAAACGACCGCACCGATGCCGCCGACGAATACTGAGGGTAATCCAAGGGAATCGTGTCGTGCAGCATGGTCACAATCGATTTGCAACCGGCGCTTCGCAACAGGGAAAAAAGCGGCGTGCTCAGATTGCTGTGCCCCACGTTGAAATAGGTAAAACGACCGATGGCACCGGTTTTCAACGTGTTTTCAAGCTGACGCCCCAACGTCCGCACGGCGGATTCCA
>JAYTCN010000172.1:0-4495 GCA_043736475.1 Paracoccaceae bacterium | reverse complement strand
ATCCTGCCGGTGGAGGATGCCGAGATTTCGGGCCTGGCGAAAAAGGCCTTCGTCAAGCAGGGGATGAAGATTCTGGAGAAGGCGACGGTCAAGAAACTCGACCGGTCGCCGGGCAAGGTGACCGCGCATATCGAGATCGGCGGCAAAGTCGAGACGCAGGAGTTTGATACCGTCATCTCGGCTGTGGGAATCGTCGGCAATGTCGAGGGGCTGGGGCTGGAGGCTCTGGGGGTGAAACTCGACCGCACCCATGTGGTGACCGATGAGTTCTGCCGCACCGGGGTTGCGGGGCTTTACGCCATCGGCGATGTCGCCGGGGCACCCTGGCTGGCGCATAAGGCGAGCCATGAGGGGGTGATGGTGGCGGAAGTGATTGCGGGCAGGCATGCGCATCCGGTGAAGCCGGACTCGATTGCCGGCTGTACCTATTGCCAGCCGCAAGTCGCCTCGGTCGGGCTTTCGGAAGCCAAGGCAAAAGCGGCAGGCTACGAGATCAGGGTCGGCCGCTTCCCGTTCATGGGCAACGGCAAGGCGATTGCCCTTGGCGAGCCCGAGGGGCTGATCAAGACGGTGTTCAACGCCAAGACCGGCGAGATGCTGGGGGCGCATATGATCGGCGCGGAAGTGACCGAGCTGATCCAGGGCTATGTGGTGGCGCGGCAGCTGGAGACGACGGAAGTGGATCTGATGGCCACGGTCTTCCCGCATCCGACGCTGAGCGAGATGATGCACGAGAGCGTGCTCGACGCTTATGGCCGGGCGATCCATTTCTAGGCTTGGAAACCAGACGGCCGAGCCGGGCGACAATGCCGGGCCCGGCCGGGCCGGATGATCTCAATCGGCGTCGATGAAAATGTGCCAGACGCCGCCGACGCCGTCGCCGGTCATGTCGCCGGCGGCCGCGTCTTTGATGAAATAATACAGCGGCTTGCCGTCATAGGTCCATTGCATGGTGCCATCAGTACGGGCGGCGAGGGCCCAGTCCACCATCACCGGATCACCTTCTTTGCCCAGATAAGGCGGCCAGTTCACGGCGCAATCATCGTAGCATGCCGACACGCCGCCGGCATCTTTGTCAAAAGTGTAAAGCGTCATGCCATTGGCGTCGGTCAGCATTTCCGCGGCCTGCGCCGCCATGCCGGAACCGAGCAGCGCGAGGGTCATCAATGCAGCTTTGTTCATTTGCTTTCCTCCTTGCCGCCAAATCCCGGCAGCCGGGATCGACAGGCGTCAAATGCCCGATGGGCAAGTGCCCGCGACAGAAGGATAACGCCGAAGGGGCGGGCAAGTATTCCACGGATCGCGAAAAGTTGAAACCCGCCGGTTTCGGATGGCGGGCCTGGTCCGGTGCCGGGCTTGCACGCTGGATGTCCTGTGGCATTATCACGGCATCGCGCCGGAATGGCTGGCCGAACTGCGCAACAGCCCGTGGCGGAAAGTTCAGCAATGTTGTCACCCCTGCGCCGTGCCGCCATCGTGCTGGCGGTTTTTGCTGCCGGCCTCGGGGCGGCGGCGCAGTTTGGCAAGGTTTCGGTGCTGTATCCAGGATTGGCCGAATATTATTCGGCGGATACGGGCATTGCTTTCATGGTGTCGCTGGTCGGGGCGGCGGGGCTGGTGTTCGGCACCACGGCGGGGCTGTTGGTGCAGGGCCTGGGCTATCGGCGGGTGATGGTCTGGGCGCTTTGGGTTGGCTCTGCAATGTCGCTGTTGCACGCGCTGCTGCCGCCGTTGCCGGTGATGCTGGCGAGCCGGGTGGTTGAGGGGTTTGCCCATCTGGCGATTGTTGTCGCCGGACCGGTATTGATCGCGCAAGCGGGCGGCCGGCGTCACCAAGGGTTGGTGATGACGCTTTGGGGCACGATCTTTGGCGTCTCGTTTGCGATACTGGGCTGGTTCGGGCCGGGAATGGCGGCGCGATGGGGGCTGCCTGCGCTGTTTGTCGGTCACGCCGGGTTCATGGCGGCGATGGCGTTGATTTTGGCGCGGCTTTTGGCACCTGACGCTGTGGGCGGGCGCGTTCACGTCCCCGGCGGACTTTGGGCGCGACACCGGGCGATTTACGCCTCGCCGGCGATTTCGGCCCCGGCATTGGGGTTTGTGTTTTACACGTTGTGTTATGTGGCGGTGCTGACCCTGCTGCCGCCGATGATGCCGCCGGGTTATGGACCGATGGTGGCGACTTTGATGCCGCTGACCAGTATCGTGGTGTCGATGACACTGGGCGTCTGGGCGTTGCGGGTGTTGTCGGCGGTGGCTTTGGTGCAGGGCGGTTTCGCTTTGGGTCTGCTGGCCGCATCGGCGCTGTGGTTTGTGCCGGGCAGCGATTTGGCGACGGTCGGTGCCGTGCTGGTTTTGGCCGGGGCACTGGGACTGGTGCAGGGCGCATCGTTCAATGCGATCCCGCAACTCAATGCCACGGCGGATGAACGGGCGCAGGCGGCCGGGGCGCAGGCGCAACTGGGCAATTTGGGAACCACGAGCGGGACGCCGATATTGGCTTTTTGCATTGCGTCCTCGGGAATGCCGGGGGTGGTTTTATACGTCGCACCGGTTTGTCTGGCCGGGATTCTGGTGCATTTCTGGCTGACACGGCGGCGAAATCGTTTGCTCTGACCCGGCCAATCATTCGGAAATTGTGGCAGTCCTGCACTAGAACCGGCCACAGTCCGTGACATTATCGCGTTCTGGCCCGGCAAGGGTTGTGGATAATGGGGATAACTTATGAAGAAACTGGCAGCAGAGTTCATTGGCACCTTTACGCTGGTCTTTCTGGGCTGCGCGTCGGTGGTGATTGCCGGTGCCGATGGTGCCACAGGTGTGGGTCTGGTCGCTATCGCGCTGACTTTCGGTCTGGCTCTGATCGGCATGGCTTATGGGATTGGTCCGATTTCGGGCTGTCACATCAACCCGGCGGTGTCGGTGGGGGCGGTGGTGGCGGGGCGGATGCCAGCGTCGGATTTGGTCGGCTATGTGATTGCGCAGGTTGCCGGGGCGATTGTCGCGGCGTTGGCGTTGATGGTGATCGCGGGTGGTAATCCGGATCACAGCGGGGCTTTGGGTGTAACCGGCTGGAGCAGCTATGGCGCAACTTCGGCATTCCTGTTCGAACTGATCGCGACCTTCCTGTTTGTCGTCGTCATTCTGGGCGCAACTCAGAAAGCGGCGGCTGGCGCGCAAGCCGGGCTGGCCATTGGTCTGACGCTGATCGCCATCCATCTGGCCGGCATCCCGATGTCCGGGGCTTCGGTCAACCCGGCGCGGTCGATTGGTCCGGCTCTGTTCAGTGGCGGCGCGGCGATTGGCCAGTTGTGGTTGTATATCGTCGCCCCGGTTCTGGGGGCGGCGGCGGCGGGATTTCTGTTCCGCAACAAGATGCTGGAAGTGGAATGATCTGAGCGCCACCCGGCCAGAGGGTTATTCTGGCCGGGTGATTTCCGAGGTTTCGAGCCAACAAGACGTATCAATCCTCAGGTGGCAAGAGGCGGCTGAATTCGTGCAGCATCGGTCCGCCCATGCGCATGGGGAATGTGGTGGTGAAGGTCGATTCCGTGCAGGAATATTCGGTGGTGCCATCGCCGCCCGGGCCGCCGGAGGGGAAGCCGGTGGTCATGGTGGCGCCGGGTACCTGGGTGGTCGTGGTGCCCGAGGCGGTGCCGCCAGAATCGAAACATCCCGCCAGCCGCCCTTCAACAATCGACCAGCGCCCGGTGGTGCCTTCGACCACGCCGATGGAATCGGAAATCATCGGGCCGTCGTCGAGTTCGAAGCGGATCTGGTAGTCCACCCCGACCGGCCCGGTGGTGAATGTGCCATCGTCAAACATAGTCATGTAGAGGTCGCCCATGGCGTCGCGGCTGACCGGCAGGCCGTTGTTCTTCAGCCATTCCATCGGGCCGCCGCCGGTGAGCTGCCAGTCGCCGATCAGGCAGCGGTCGATCTCGGTCGAGCCGAGGCAGGGTTCGCAAGCGGCGATGCGTTCGGCGCGCAGGCGCATCTCGGTCGGTTCGCCGGTGTTCAGGGCGACGAAACGCAGCAGGGCGCCGCCACTGTCGCGGCCGTCAGTTTCGGGTGGCCACGGGCCCCAGTCAGCGGCGTTGATATCGTGCTGGGTGACGTTGGCGCTATCGGGCGTCAGGGTGTTGCGCCAGTTGCCGCAGGCGTAGTTGGCCCAGCCGGGAGTGAGGACGAAGGGGTCAAGCGTGGTGGATTCGGCGCTGGTGCGCTCGTAAATCCAGGCAGTGCCGTCAAGCTGGGTGCCAAAGTTGAGGGCGCGGCCTTGCGGGTGGCGAATGGCGCGGTCGTCCCAGGCTTGGGCGAATTGCAGCCATTCGGCGTCCGACAGCGCCGCCCGCATGGCGCCGTGCTGGTCGCCAGCGCCGGCCATGCCGGAGAGGAACGGCATCAGGGCGGCGATGCCGCGGGTCTGGTGCAACCAGTAGAAGAAGGTTGATGCCTCGTAGGCCATGGCGCTGAGGGCCACGCCAGCGGCGGT
>JAYTCN010000171.1:0-4502 GCA_043736475.1 Paracoccaceae bacterium | reverse complement strand
TGCCGACGCCCCAGATGATGCGGACAGGTTTGGGGAGCAGAAAGCTTTCGGTTTCCGCCCGCCCGATAATCGAAAACCCGCGCGGTTTATCAAGGTCCGACGCGATCTTGGCGAGGAATTTGTTGTGCGACAGCCCGACTGATCCGGTCAGTCCCACCTCGGTTTCCATGTCCCGCACCAGCCGGGCCAGAAGAACCGCCGGGGGGGCGCCGTGCAGGCGTTCGGTTCCGGTCAGGTCGAGGAAGGCCTCATCGAGGGACAGCGGTTCGATGGCGGGGGTGAGGGCTTCCATCATGGCCCGGATCGCGCGGGAAGCCTCGACGTAGGCGGGGAAGCGGGGTTTTACGACCACGGCGGTGGGGCAGAGTTTCAGGGCCTGAAACATCGGCATCGCGGACCTCACGCCGGAAATGCGGGCGATGTAGCAGCAGGTGGAAACGACCCCCCGGGTGCCGCCGCCGACGATCACGGGGTGATCGCGCAGGGCCGGGTTATCGCGTTTCTCGACGCTGGCGTAGAAGGCATCGCAGTCCATGTGGGCGATGGAAAGCTGGGTGAGTTCGGTGTGGGAAAGCAAGCGCGGGCCCCGGCAGGTGGGGCACCGGCTGGGGGTGGTGTCGAAAAGGGAAAGGCAGTCTCGGCAGAGGGCGGGCATGATTTTTCGAAGTGTAGGGGATTTGCGGGGCTTCGGGAACGGCTGTGTTACGGGGGCGGATAACACGCGTGTTACGGTTGGTAAGGGTTTGATCATGTTGGAGATTGTGATCTTGTCAAGTGCTTGGAAAGGACTTTCCATGAAGGGTTTTTGGTGGAACGGATGCGTGTAATCGCGCAACCTACAGCTCGCTAAGTCGTTTTTCGAAGTCGTCACTCCGATCTTCTGGGGGGTTAACGAATCTGAGAGCTGAGTAAATATTTTGATTTCCTGACGCTAGGAAAATAACTTCGGAAATAACACTGTCGTACTGTCGAGCCACAAGAGTTTCGAGAGGACCAGACCCAAGCAATTCAATTTGCCAGTCCGTGAGTTGAAAATCGCCGATAACCTCGATTGCCGCCAAAAGATCACGAGGTCGCTTAATACTCCATTCGAGGTCTGCGCCCACCACCCATTCACTAGCATGCCACAAAGCTGAACCAACGCTAGACTTGCCGTGATAGGCAAACCAAGCCGCAGCAAAGTCTTGAGACGTGATACGGGATTTCTTCATTCATGACCCATTAAAAGTGTGGCGGAAATGTGTATCCGGGACCGGGAACAGGCGACCAAGCATAATAATAGGCACGTGGGTCAAAGTTCAAACATTTTGCTGCCTTCGCTTCGTCAATGAGCTTCCGAAGATACCGCTGTTTCTCGATAATCTGGATTGCATGGCCAAACGGCTTATCTTTGGTGTTCCTCGATTGCTCGCTGTATCGTCTAGTCATTTCGCTAACAAGATCTGCGATCTTTTGGTAGATGATTTCACAACAGTCTTCTTTCTGTTGTGCTTCAACCACGCCCGGTTGCAGGGTTCCATCACCAGTAGGCCCGATGCCCAAACCTATCGCGACACCAAGGCCTATCGGACCAAGTGCGCCTCTGCCCCCGGTAGCGACTGCTACTTTGTCAGGAATTACTAAGTCAGGAACGCCCTTAAACTCTCCGGTCGGGTCTATATATCTGCCCGGATTCTGCCCTGCATACCCATACACAGATGCCCCATCGACCAGCCCGAGCGGGTCTGCCTGCAGATACCTTCCTGTTGTCGGATCATAGTCGCGCATCCAGTTTTGGTGCAAGCCGGATTCGGCTTGGAACCACTGGCCGGGGAAGCAGGCGGTGATGGGGGTGCCTGTGGTGGTGCGGACGCCGCCGAAGGGCAGGTAGCTTGCGGTCCAGGTTTTGGTGCCGCCTGTGTTGGTGCCGAACACGGGGCGGCCGATGTGTGAATAGCCCCTGGTTTCCCAGACGCCTTGCAGTTTCAGTTTCTGCCGCTGTTCGAAGGCGACCGGTGACAGCATGCCATGTCTGACATGTTTGCGCTGCGGGTTGTAGAAGACCTCCATGTCGTCGAACACGTCACGCCGCGCGCCACTGTTCTTGAACCAGTGGCGAACAATTCTGCGCGCCTCGGACCAATGGCGGACACTGGCAGCCGCTTTTTCAGGATGTCCCGGCCCTAAGTCACCCGCGCGCGATCACGCTTCAGGCGGCGGCAGCTCAGCTCAGCTAAAGTTGTGCGAGGTCGCCATAAGCTAACTTCACATTGCGTTTGCCAATCCGGAAGGTGCGTTCTGGGGGACGATTTTTCTGCGCCATGCCGCAGATTGGCTGTCCCTGACCGGGCCAAACACGACCCCTGCCCCTGTTGCAATCTGGCATGGCCAAGCGTCGTTGCAGCGTGATTTTTGAGTGCCCAAGGGCTGTCTTGCCAGCATCAGGGCGGCGAATTTGGGCTGCTTCTTAAGTTAGCCATGTTGCCACCACAATGTTGCCCTGTCCGGCGGCGACGATTTGAACGAAAGACAACCTAGGGTTGTATGTCAATAGAGCACCAGCGGAGCGGCAAGCACATGGCGACAATTCTGGTTCAGGCAGGCACCAATGCCTATGCCTTGCAAAGCATCATTGACAGTGCACCCGATGGTGCCCGGATCGTGCTGGAAGCGGGCACTTACCGTTTCACCAAAACGGTTGAGATCGACCGTGATGGCATTACCCTGGAGGGGCAGGGCGAGGTTACCATCATCGCAGATGCCAGCCTGATGGGAGAACCCGCCCTTCAAATTGGGGCACCACTTTATTGCAACGTGATGAAGGCGCCGGTGCAGGTCACATCCAATGCGGCGCAAGGTGCCACGGCGCTTTTGCTGCAGCCGGGGCACGGCGTGCAGGTGGGGGACGTGATCTGGGTAGAGCAACCCAACGACGCCGCATTTTTCGCTGAAATCGGCGATACGCTGTGGCGGCAAGACAAGCCGCTGCGCACCGGGTTGGTGGTGGTGACGGCGGTGGATGGCACGGCCATCAGTCTTGATCGCGGTCTGCCGTTTGATTTTGACGCGAACCTGACGACAGTGGAAGTCACCCAGATGGTGCGCGATGTTACGGTAAAAGGCATCACCCTGCGCGGTGATTACGGCACGTCTGACAAGGCGAACTTCGACAACACGGTCGCCACTGAAAATGGCGGCATGATGATGGTCGTGAACGGGACCATCGGCGCAAATCTGACGGATATTGATATCGTAGAGCCGGGGTCAAACGGCCTTGTCATGGCCAAATCAATGGACGCTATCATCAGCGATGTCTCTGTAACGGGCGCGCATAACAAAGGCCAAGGTGGCAATGGCTATGGTTTTTGGCTGCGCGACATCACGGACTGCACCTTCAGCGACCTGCGCGTCATGGATACAAGGCACGCGGTGCTGTTTGCCAGCTATACCTCTGCCACCGGCAATGATGTGCGCGTGACCCTGACCAACCGGGACATCAATTTTCATGGCGGTCTGGACCGTGACAATACTGTTACAGTGGATCAATCAATCCGTGCCCCTGACGAGCAACGCTTTTTGGGGGCGGTGACATTCGTCAACCCCGGCACAAATTATGGGGCCCCGACCGATAGCAATGCCAACAAGATCACCTTCGGTCACGTCGTGGGCACGGTGCGGGCAGACAATGTAACGGCGTGGGATGCCGGGGCCTATCTGGCGACATTGGGCGGCAATGATACCCTGAAGGGCGGCGCGGGCGACGATGTGCTGGACGCCGGAACCGGCAACGATTGGATCTTTGCATCAGGCGGCAACGATGTGGCTGTCGGTGGTGTGGGAACAGATACCTTTGTCTTTGCCTTTGACAATGACCAGGCCATCGTAAGAGTGAATGGTACAACGACACTGGTCACAACAGCCCTTGGCACAGCTTCGCTGACCGATGTTGAAGCCCTTCAATTCAGCACTGGCACAATGACAGCGGCGGCAGCACAGACGCTGACATTGCGCGGTGCAGCAGGGTTTGAGCGCACCGATATTGCCCTCAGTTTTGTTGCAGATGACCTGGTGAATGCGGTCACAATGATTGGCACCCGCAACATCGGTTTTGTCGGCAATGGATTGGCCAATAACGTGATCGGAAACGTCGGGCACAACCTGATCCTTGGCGAAGGCGGCAATGACCGAATTTTTGGCGGTGGCGGCGACGACTATCTTGATGGCGGCGCGGGTGATGACCTGCTGCACGGCGGTTCAGGCAATGATACGCTGACTGGCGGCGCAGGCAATGATACCCTGTCCGGGCGGCTAGGGGCGGACAGATTCATCGGAAGCGCCGGCATCAACATCGTCGATGACTTTAGCCTTGTCCAAAGGGATCAACTTTTCTTCAAAGGGTACGACGCAATCAATCTGAAGACTGCGTTGGGCAATCACCTGGACGGCCGGACCCTTTCGACAGATAAATTCGCCTTCCTGAGCCAGATCTATGACGGCAAGCTTTCACTGGCAATAACCTCTGA
>JAYTCN010000170.1:0-10601 GCA_043736475.1 Paracoccaceae bacterium | reverse complement strand
AACGGCATCAGGGCGGCGATGCCGCGGGTCTGGTGCAACCAGTAGAAGAAGGTTGATGCCTCGTAGGCCATGGCGCTGAGGGCCACGCCAGCGGCGGTATTGTCGGCGAATTCGCCAACCCGGTCGGTACCGGCGGCGTCGGGGACGGCAAAGGCGGCGAAATATTCGGCGGAACCCTCGATCCACCAGTCGGCCCCGGCACCGACGCCGGCCATTTGGTCCGGCGACAGGGTGGCGAATTGGAGGCAGTGGAACATCTCATGGGCGATGCTGGTCGGGATGTCGCCGGTGATGCCGCCGGGGCCCCAGAGGAAGGCGGTCAACCGGCAATCGCCGCGCCCGGTGACCGGGGCGTCGGGATCCCAGGCCTGGGCGAGAACTTGCGGGCCGGGGGTGGCTTCGGATTCGGGGGTGAAACGGTCGCCCAGCAGTAGGATGGTGACATCGCCAATGCGGTAGTCGACAAGTGAGGGCAGGGCCTCGGCGGCGAGGTGGGCACCCTGTTCGACGGCATCCGCCGCGCCGGGGCGAAAGGCCCAGTCGGCGTTGAGATCGGCGATGCCGCGGATGATCCGCTCGCCGCCCGGCGTGGCGACGCTGAAGCGGAAAACCTCGGCGCAGGTGAGGTCGGTGACGCCCGCGACTTCGAACGAGGCGAGATAGCCTGCGGTCATGCAGTCGACGGGTTGGGCGCGGGCGGGCAGGGCGGCGATCAGGGCGACGAGGGCAATGGCTACGCGGGCGAACTGGGGCATCGGGCCTCCGGGGTGCGGCATTCGCATTTGCGAGGGCTAGAGTTGGCGGATAGGACCAATTTATGGTCGCGGATGCCGGACCGCTGTCAACGGATATTTGCTGAACGCTGAAAATCGGACGAATTCGCATGGCCGCCATGTGCTTGCGGGGGCAGACAGGCGCGGTTTGCGTTGCTATGGTTTGGCCATGAGTGACCGAGACCTGAGCAACCGCGCCGAGCGGCACCCGGAAAAGGCCCATCGGGCCGACACGCCGATTCTGCGCAAACCCGACTGGATTCGGGTGAAAGCGCCGACATCGGAAGGCTATCGGCGGACGCGGGATATTTTGCGCGAGAACCGGCTGTCGACGGTCTGCGAGGAAGCGGGCTGCCCGAATGTGGGTGAATGCTGGTCGCAGGGCCATGCGACGATGATGATCATGGGCGAGATCTGCACCCGCGGCTGCACCTTTTGCAACGTGGCGACCGGCAAGCCGAACGCTTTGGATGCGTTCGAGCCGGGGCGGGTGGCGGTGGCGGTGGAAAAGCTGGGGCTGGCCCATGTGGTGGTCACCTCGGTCGACCGCGATGATCTGGCGGATGGCGGGGCCGAGCATATCGCCCAGACCATCCGGGCGATCCGGCGGAAGGCGCCGGGGACGACGATCGAGGTGCTGGTGCCGGATTTCCTGAAATGCCCGGATTCGGCGCTGGAGGCAGTGGTGGCGGCGCGGCCCGATGTGTTCAACCACAATCTGGAGACGGTGCCGGGGCTGTATGGCGAGGTGCGGCCGGGGGCGCGGTATTTCCATTCCTTGCGGCTGTTGCAGCGGGTCAAGGAACTGGACCCGGCGATGTTCACCAAATCCGGCCTGATGGTGGGCCTCGGCGAGGAAAAGCCGGCGGTGCATCAGGTGATGGACGACATGCGGGCCGCCGGTGTCGATTTCCTGACCGTGGGCCAGTATCTGCAGCCGACGCCGAAGCACCATGTGGTGGCGCGGTTCGTGACCCCGGACGAGTTTGCGGCCTATGCGCGGGCGGCCTGGGGCAAGGGGTTTTTGATGGTCTCGGCGACGCCGCTGACCCGGTCGAGTTACCATGCCGGCGATGATTTTGCCCGGTTGCGGGCCGAGCGGTTGAAACGCGGGTGAGGGAATTTTTGGCCACACGCTGGCGCGGGGTGGCTTTGGCTTTGGTCGTTGCAGGCAGCGCCACTTTCCTGTCCGAGCACTACGGCGCGCCGGTGATGCTGTTTGCCCTGCTGATCGGGCTGGCGTTTCATTTTCTCGCCGAAGACCCAAGGCTGGAGCCGGGGATTTCGTTTGCCTCCAAGGGGCTTTTGCAGGCGGGGGTGGCGCTGCTGGCGCTGCGGATGTCGGTCGGCGATCTGGCGGCGCTGGGCTGGCGGCCGGTGCTGGCGATTGCGGCGATGGTGGCGGCGACAATCGGGTTTGGGATTTTGGTGGCGCCGCTGTTGGGTCGGCGTTGGCGCTTTGGGTTGCTGACCGGCGGCGCTGTCGCCATTTGCGGGGCTTCTGCCGCCTTGGCGATTGCCTCGGTGTTGCCGAAGCGCGACGAGCTGGAGCGCGATACGGTGTTTACCGTGGTCGCGGTGACGGCGCTGTCGACGCTGGCGATGATATTGTATCCGATCTTGTTCGCCTGGCTGGGCATGGGCGAGGCGAAGATCGGGTTTTTGATCGGGGCGACGATCCACGATGTGGCCCAGGTGGCGGGGGCAGGATATTCGGTCAGCGAGAGCGCGGGCGATGTGGCGATTCTGGCCAAGCTGGAGCGGGTGGCGCTGCTGCCGGTGGTGCTGCTGGCGGTGATCTTGCTGGGGCGGGGTCAGGGCGCCGGCCAAGTGCGGCTGCCGTGGTTTCTGGTCGCCTTCATGGCGCTGCTGGCGGTGAATTCACTCGGGGTGGTGCCGGTTGTGGTGCAGGATTTCGCCGCGCAGGTGTCGCGCTGGCTCTTGGTAACGGCGATTGCGGCCTTGGGGCTGCGGACATCGCTGGCGGCGCTTTTTGAATTGGGGCCGCGGCATGTGGGGGTGATCGCGGCGGAGACCGGGTTTTTGCTGGTGCTGGCGGTGGGGGTGGCGGAGGTTTGGTTGGGGTGAGGGGGGTAAGCGGAAAATAGCCGGTCAAAATGCGACAAATATTTCGCCTTTTGTGGCTCTTGCTGTGGGCGATTGACTGTGTAGGAAAGTTCTTCGAGTGTGGAATTACGGCGCTTGGCAACGTTCGTGTTGCTAATGGCGGAGTTCAGAATTTGATCAAGTTTGGAAGCAAAGAAAATTCAATTGGAGGAAATCTGTTTGTCCGTAGTTAAGTCATTTTCTGTAGGAAACGGCGACATGTTTTTTATCGACCACAATACAGACAATTTTACAGTAATTGATTGCTGCCTTTCGCCGGGAAATCAAACGGCAATCCTAAAGGAGGTTAAATATCGCAGTTCAAAGAAAGGCATAACGCGATTCATTTCGACGCACCCAGACGAAGATCACATTCAAGGCCTGAAGGATTTCGATAATTTTTGTCCAATTTACAACTTCTACGTCGCAAAGAACGCTGCCGTGAAAGCCGAAACTACGGATTCGTTCAGTCATTATAAAAAACTGCGGGATGGTGAAAAGGCTTTCTTTGTTGAAAAAGGCAGCCAACGAAAATGGATGAACGAGAGCAGTGAGGAACGCAAGCATTCCGGTATTTCGATTCTTTGGCCAGAGGCCAATAACCCGGATTACAAAAAAGCTCTCAGTGAAAGCAACAGCGGCACATCATTCAACAATATATCCGTAGTTATCAAATACGCAATCGGCAACGTTTCTTTACTTTGGTTAGGCGATCTAGAAACAGAATTCATGGAGAAAATCACAGACTCTATTCAACTTTCAAAAGTGACGATTGTTTTTGCCGCCCATCACGGACGGGATTCGGGAAAGATTCCAGATTCATGTCTCGAAAAGCTGCAGCCAGAGGTTGTTATTTTGGGCGAGGCTCCCTCGCGCAATTTGCACTATTACACTGAATACAATACGATCAGCCAAAATTCTGCCGGTGACATAACTATGGAAATTGGACAGGAAGAAGTCGATTTTTACGTGGCGAATTCAGGATACGGAATGAAATCTTGGCTAACCAATAAATCCAAAGTAGCATTTCCAAATTATATCGGCACCCTCAAGGTTTGAGTTTGCAAACGCGTTCTCTCAAAGGTTTTGTCACAATGTCCGAAATCCTAGACAAATTAACTTCATACAACCTGTTCAACTATCTTCTGCCGGGTGCCGTTTTTGCTTACTTGTCCGACAGATATTTTTCTGCAGGTTTGGTGCAGGATGACTTGGTGACGGCTGCGTTTCTATATTACTTTCTTGGTGTAATTGTGAGTAGGTTTGGCTCCCTTGTGGTCGAGCCTGCCGTGAAATGGTTTGGATTAGTAAAATTTGAAAATTACCCAAATTATGTTGCTGCGGTGACAAAGGACCCGAAAATTGATGTATTGATGGAGTCCGCGAATATGTATCGGACGTTTACATCGATGTTTGTTCTCTTGCTACTCTTCGGCGCGTATTACTATTTGGAACTCAGATTCGAGAAAATAGTTCCGTTCCGCGGTGTTATTGCCTGTGCAATATTGGGTGCATTGTTCCTTTTTTCGTATGTGAAACAAGCATCCTATGTAGCCGGACGTGTTCGGAAGTGTTCAGACGACGCTGGTTGAAACGTGCTTGTTGCGGCTTGGGAATTGTGCCGCCATTTCAATGGTTTCGTTTTTGGCAACACTTGACGCTCAGATTAATGCTTCCGTGCAACTCCGCGAAAAAGGAATGATCTACCTCCATTCACCCGCCCGGCATTCTTTGCCGGGCCGCGACCGACCCGCCCCATGGGTGGTCGCGCTGCGTCCACCCCGGGACGGTCGCGGCCCTTGCGTTGGCGATTTGGTGGCGAAAGGGGGTGGCCTTGTGCAATACGTCAAGCGGCCACCGGACCCCGGATCAAGTCCGGGGTGACGGGTTGGAGTCGAGGCGGTTTGGTTGGGGTGAATGATTTTCCTTCTCCACGTGTGGAGAAGGTGGCACGCAGTGCCGGATGAGGCGGTTCGGCTGGGCAAAGCCCTCACCCGCCCTATCGGGCACCCTCTCCACGAGTGGAGAGGGGAAGGCTGGTTCTGCTTCTCGACGGGCGGAAAAGGCGGCGCGAAACGCTGGCAAGGGCGTTTCATTCAATAAGTAACCATTCCTTTACCAAGACGCCGCATCCTCGCCGTGCTCCCAGCAGATGGCAGCATCGCCTTTGGCCAGTCCCAGAACAGAAATCGCCCGATCCTTGCGCCACAACCAAACTTCGGCGGAGGCGCTGCTTTGGGCCCAACTTCGGGATCGGCGTTTTGGCGGTCACAAGTTCGTGCGCCAATCGCCGATTGGTCCCTATGTGGCCGATTTTGTCTGTCGCCGCGCCAAGCTGGTGATCGAGGTTGAGGGGCCGACACATTTCCAGGAGGCGGCCGAGGGCCGCGATGGCATGCGATCAGCATTCATGGCACGACAAGGTTATCGCACCCTGCGTGTCACCAATGACGATGTGAGACAAAGGATGGATCAAGTGCGTGAGGCGATATTTCAGGTGTTGAATGGAGAGTGGAAGGGGTGAGGTGGTTTTCCTTCTCCACCCGTGGAGAAGGTGGCGCAAATGCGCCGGATGAAGGGGTTCGGCTGGGCGAGGCCTCACCCGCCCTTCGGGCACCCTCTCCATGAATGGAGAGGGGAATCAGCGCGTGAGCATCCACTCCACCCCGGCAATCACCAGACAAACCGCCACCACGCCGAGCACCAGTTTCACCCGGCCCCAAGATGGCGGGTTCTGGGCGAGGCGTTTCATCATGAGCAGGGCGCGCAGGTTCATGTGGCCTCGGTGAACCTTACCGACCCGATATACGGCAAATTCCGGTTCCTTTGCGCGTAATCGATGCCGTAGCCGACGACAAAGGTGTCGGGGATCTCGAAGCCGGTCCAGTCGGCTTTGACCTTCTGTTCGCGGCGCGAGGGTTTGTCGAGCAGGGCGCAGGTTTTCAGCCGTTTGGGGTGGCGGGTGCGCAGGATGTCGAGCACGTGGCGCAGGGTGTGGCCGGTGTCGATGATGTCTTCGACCACCAGCACGTCGCGGCCCTCGATCTCGCCGCGCAGGTCTTTGAGGATGCGGACCTCGCGCGAGGATTCGGTCGAATTGCCGTAGCTGGAAACCTCGAGAAAATCGACTTCGACCGGCAGGTCCAGCTCGCGCACCAGATCGGCGATGAAGACGAAGGACCCGCGCAACAGGCCGACGACGATCAGTTTATCGGTGCCTTTGAAAGCGGCGGCGATTTCCTTGGCCAAAGCTTCCACCCGGGCGGTAATGGTTTTGGCCGAGATCAGTTCGTCGATGACATAGCTGGCATGCGGCATGGTGGCCCCGTGGTTCACGAGGTCAGTTCGTAGGCCCTTTCGCCATGGGCTGACAAGTCGAGACCGTTGGTTTCGACCTCGGGCGACACCCGGAAACCGGTGATGGCGGCGGTGGCCTTGATCAGGATGGCGGTGACCACGAGGGTGAAAGCGCCGACGATGACGAGCGAGCCAAGTTGGGCGGTCCAGTTGCCAAAGCCGAAAACCGCGATCATCAGGGTGCCGAAAATGCCGCCGATGCCGTGGACGGCGAAGACGTCGAGGGTGTCGTCGATCTTCATCCGGCCTTTGACCAGTCCGCAGACCTCCTGGCAGAGAACCCCGGCGACGGCCCCGATGATGAGTGCTTCGGTGGGGCCGACATAACCCGAGGCCGGGGTGATGGAGGCGAGGCCGGCGACGGTGCCGGTGACAAGGCCGACCATCGAGGAGCGCCCGTGTTTGACCCGTTCCCACGCCGCCCATGACAGCGAGGCAGCGGCGGCGGAGATATGGGTGACGACCAGAGCCATGGCGGCACCGCCGTTGGCGGCCAGCTCGGAACCGGCGTTGAAACCGAACCAGCCGACCCAGAGCATGGCGGCGCCGATCATCACCATGCCGGGATTGTGCGGCGGCACGATTTTGGCCTGGCGCGCTCCGAGGAAGAACGCCATAACCAAAGCGGCGATGCCGGCGGTTTCGTGGACGACGATGCCGCCGGCAAAGTCACGCACCCCGGTGGCACCAAAGATGCCGCCGTCGGCCAGCATGCCGCCGCCCCAGACCCAATGGGCAACCGGGGCGTATACCAGCAGCATCCACAGCGCCGAGAAGGTGAGGACGAATCCGAATTTGACCCGTTCGACATAGGCGCCGATGATCAGTGCCGGGGTGATGATGGCGAAAGTCATCTGATAGGCGAAAAACAGCAGTTCGGGGATGGTGCCGGTGATTGCGTCTTCGGTGACGCCGTTCAGCATTGCTTTGGAAAGGCCACCCCAGAGGCCGCTATCGGCCGGTCCGAAGGCGATGGAATAGCCGGCGATGAGCCACAGGATCGACATCAGACAGGCAATGGCGAATGTGTGCATGAGGACGGAGAGCACGTTGCGCGCCCGCACGAGGCCGCCGTAAAACAGCGCCAATCCCGGAAGGCTCATAAACAGGACAAGCGTGGTCGCAACCAGAATCCAGGCGGTATCCGCAGCGTTCATTTCATCATCCCCAGGTTTTGCTTATTGTTGCGCCGGGGGTAACGGCGATGGCGCATCGTGTCAAAAGCGGGAACAGCGTCACGACTCCTGGCGTGACTTATCGGGCAAGATTTAGGCAAACAGCGGGAATTGTGCTGCTTTAATAGGCAACATTGCGCGTCAAATCTGTCCCTTCACCTTCTGCCATTTGTAAACTATCGCTGGGGGAAGACTTCAAATTGAAAGCCCGATGCCGAAACATTCCGAGAAAAAGATACTGCCGCATTCTGCCCGGCAAATGTATGATTTGATTGCCGATGTTGCTGGCTACCCGCAATTTTTGCCTTGGTGTACGGCGGCACGCGTTCGCGGCGTCACGGCGCTGGCAGATGGTTCGGGCGCGGTGATCGATGTTGAACTGGTTATCTCGTTCAAGCTGTTCCGGGAAAAATTTGGCAGCCGGGTTACCCTGCGGCCTGCCGACTTGACGATTGATGTCGAATATCTCGACGGGCCATTTCGGTATCTGAACAACCACTGGGTATTCCGCGAAGGATCGGAAACGTCATGCGAGGTCGATTTCTTTGTCGATTTCGAGTTCCGGTCGGTGATTTTGCAGGCCTTGATCGGGGTGGTGTTTCACGAGGCGATGCACCGGATTGTGCGGGCATTCGAGGCGCGGGCAAAGGTTCTTTACGGGCAGGGCGCATAAACGGTTCCCTTTCTGAAACCGGCCCGCTAATCATGCCCTGAAATTCCGGAGCAGCGCATGCAATTCGCCGTCATTGCCCGTGACAATCCTAATTCGCTTGAAAAGCGAATGTCGCATCGGCCAGCGCATCTTGAAGGAATCAAGGCGTTGCAAGCATCGGGCCGACTGCTGGACGCCGGGGCGATGCTGGGCGACGATGGCACTATGATCGGATCCATTGTGACCTACGACGTTGTCGACCGGAATGAACTGGACGCGCTGTTGCGTGCCGAGATATTTGTCAGTGCAGGCGTATGGGGCGATCTGGAGATCATCCCAATTCGTCGGGCGCAGTTCTAAGGGGATCGATATGTTGCACAGAAACCTGATCGCGGGTGAGTGGGTCGACGGTGACAGCGCTGTCAACATCAATCCTTCCGACACCAATGACGTGGTGGGTGAATATGCGCGCGCCTCGGCAAACGATACGTTGAACGCCATTGCGGCGGCAAAGGCAGCTTTCCCGAAATGGTCGCGGTCGGGGTTGCTGGAGCGGCATGCAGTGCTGAAAAAAACCGCCGACGAGATACTGGCGCGCAAGGACGAGATCGGGCGGCTGCTCGCCCGCGAAGAGGGCAAGACCCTGCCCGAGGGGATTGGCGAGACCATCCGGGCGGCGCAGATTTTTGATTTCTTCGCCGGCGAATGTTTGCGGCTGACCGGGGAAATAGTGCCCTCGGTGCGGCCCAATATCGGGGTGGAAATCACCCGCGAGCCGCTGGGGGTGGTCGGGATCATCACGCCGTGGAATTTTCCGATCGCCATACCGGCATGGAAGATCGCCCCGGCTTTGGCCTATGGCAATTGCGTGGTGTTCAAGCCCGCCGATCTGGTGCCGGGATGTTCCTGGGCGATTTGTGATATTTTACATCGCGCAGGCCTGCCTGCCGGGGTGTTGAATATGGTGATGGGCAAAGGTTCGGTTGTGGGCCAGGCGATGCTGGACTCGCCCGATCTGGCGGCGATCACCTTCACCGGGTCGCAGGCGACCGGGGCGCGGGTCGCGGCGAGTTCGCTGCCGTTCAACCGCAAGTTCCAGTTGGAGATGGGCGGGAAAAATCCTCTGGTGGTGCTGGACGATGCGGATTTGAAAACGGCGGTGGAATGCGCGGTGCAGGGGGCGTTTTTCTCGACCGGGCAACGCTGCACGGCATCGTCGCGGCTGATTGCGACGGCGGGAATTCACGATGCGTTTGTGGCGGCATGCAAGGAAAGGCTGAGCGGCTTGGTGGTGGATGATGCGGTGAAGGCGGGCACCCATATCGGGCCGGTGGTCGATGCGGGGCAGTTGGCGCAGGATGTGGATTATATCGCGGTGGGCCAGAAGGAGGGCGCGGTTCTGGCGTTTGGCGGCGAACTAGTGAAGCGCGCGACGCCGGGGTTTTATATGACACCCGCGTTGTTTACCGAGGCCAGCAACAAAATGCGGATCAGCCGGGAAGAGATTTTCGGGCCGGTGGCATCAGTGATACGGGTCAAGGATTACGACGAGGCGCTGGCGGTGGCCAATGACACGCCGTTTGGGCTGTCATCGGGGATTTGCACCCAGAGTCTGAAACACGCCACCCATTTCAAGCGCAACGCCGAGGCCGGGATGGTGATGGTCAACCTGCCGACCGCCGGGGTTGACTTCCATGTGCCGTTTGGCGGGCGCAAGGGCTCGAGTTTCGGCTCGCGCGAGCAGGGCAAATATGCGGCGGAGTTTTTCACGGTGGTGAAAACCGCCTATACGGGGATGTGAGCGATGCTGATTTCGCAGATGCGTGGGGGTGATGGCGCGGTGCAGGTGGTGGCGCGGGACGGCTTTGAGGCGCGGGTGGTGCAGGGGGCGGTTTCGACCTTGAGCCTTGCGGGTGAGGCGATAACTTCCGGGCTGGGTCTGACGGTGGCGATCCGCAAGCGCGGCTGGGGGGCGGTTGTCGACCTTGAGGCGGCGTATCGTGAGGGGCGAATGCTGTCGCCGATCACGCATCCCGATCCGGCGCATTTGCTGGTGACCGGCACCGGACTGACCCATCTGGGGTCGGCGGCGACGCGGGATTCGATGCATGCGGTCGCCGAGGACAAAATGACGGATTCGATGAAAATGTTTCGCATGGGGGTGGAAAACGGCAAGCCCGCCAAGGGTAAAGTGGGGGTGCAGCCGGAGTGGTTCTACAAGGGCAATGGGACGACGGTTGTAGCGCCGGGTGCGGCTTTGACGATGCCCGCCTTTGCCGACGACGGCGGCGAGGAACCGGAGATTGCCGGGGTCTATCTGATCGGGCCGGACGGCACGCCGTTTCGGGTCGGGTTTGCTTTGTCGAACGAGTTCTCGGATCATGTGATGGAGCGGGTGAACTACCTGTATCTGGCCCATTCCAAGCTGCGCGAGGCCAGTTTTGGACCGGAGATTCTGGTTGGTGAATTGCCGGGTGATGTGCGCGGGATGAGCCGGATTTTGCGGAACGGTGCGGTTTTGTGGGAAAAACCGTTTTT
>JAYTCN010000169.1:0-1874 GCA_043736475.1 Paracoccaceae bacterium | reverse complement strand
GCCGGTCGGGTGCTGGTATCGAACAGCAGGATGTCAACCAGGGGATTGAAGACGATGGTCTGGTTGTTGATAAGAGTGCTGAATGAATAGGTTGTCATGGTAATCCTGTGTTTTAAGTCGGAGTCTAATGCAACGGTTATCGTGGTTTGTGGCAATCAAGGTGAACTTTTGGGCAGGTCCTTCTTTTTTTCGGCCCGAATTGGCTGCCTGGCCATCGGCAATGGGCGGAACCCGGCGGTGGTGATGAGTGTAGAATTGCGGTATAATAGCGTAAAGTCATGGTGTTAGGCGGCATAGCCGCCGAGGCGTATTCTGATCATTCGCCTGATGGATGGCGCCTTGTTTTCCTTGTAATTATGTCACATAATTGGCCGAGGGCTTGTCAAAATTCACCGAGCAGGGGCAAGTCCGATCCGGTCGGGCGATAATCTTGCGGCGGCTTAATTCACGGCGGTCACCGGCAGGCAATATTGCCCATCCTCCTATTCCGCCGCGATCTTGATTACCGGTTCCATGGTGGCCAATATCTCATCCGACAGATGGCATTTGATCTGGTGGCCCTCTCCCAGCATCGTGACCGGCGGCATTTCGCGGTCGCAAAGCCCGGCGGGCGTGACCTGCGATTTCCAGCGGCAGCGCGTCTGGAACGGGCAGCCGGGCGGCGGGTTCATGGCAGAGGGAATGTCGCCGTCCAGCACGATGCGCTTTTTGGTCACCCTTGTGTCGGCGATCGGCACGGCCGACAGCAGCGCCTCGGTATAGGGGTGGTAGGGCGGCGAGAACACCTGATCGGTGGTGCCGGTTTCCACGACATGGCCAAGATACATCACCAGCACCCGGTCGGCGAGATAACGCACGATGCTCAGGTCATGGCTGATGAACAGCAGGGTGGTGCGGTTCTCGCGCTGGATGTCCATCAGCAGATCGGTGACGGCGGCCTGCACCGACACGTCGAGCGCCGAGACCGGCTCGTCCGCGACCACCACCTTGGCGCCGCCGGCAAAGGCGCGCGCGATGCCGACGCGCTGCTTCTGGCCGCCCGACAACTGGCGTGGCATCCGTTCGGCAAAGACCCGCGGCAGTTTCACCAGATCCATAAGCTCGAGCATCCGGTTGTGGCGGTCCGCATCCGATTTGCCCTGGTGGAAGATCTCCAGCGCCCGGATGATCTGGCGGCCCACCGTCATCGAGGGGTTCAGCGTGTCGAACGGGTTCTGAAACACCATCTGGACCGACGACACCGTATCGGTGTTGCGCTGCTGGATCGGCGTGGACTGGACGTTTTCATCAAACAGCATGATCGTGCCTGAGGTTGCGGTTTCCAGCCCCATCAGCACTTTGGCAAAGGTCGACTTGCCGCAGCCGCTTTCGCCGACGATGGCCAGCGTCTCTCCTTCGCGCGCTTCGAAAGTCAGCGTTTCATTGGCCTTGACGACTTTCTTGGTGCCACCGCCAAAAACTCCGCCGGAAACGGCATAGTATTTCTTAAGATCCTCCATCTTCAGCACGACCTTGCCGACCGGGGTTTTCGGCTTTTGCACCTTGGCCTTGGCCGGGGCGTTCCAGTCGATCTCGGCCCATTTCACGCAGCGGCTGGCGTGGCGGTCATCACCGGGCACCGGCGACATCGGCACCTCGGCGGCATCACAGCGCCCCGCTTCGAAATAATCGCAGCGCGGGCCAAAGTTGCAGCCCGGCGGGCGTTCGTGCGGCAGGGGGAAGTTGCCGGGAATGGCGACCAGCGGCGAGGTGTTCTTGTCAGCACCGGGCAGCGGGATCGAGCGAAACAGCGCCTGGGTATAGGGATGGCGCATCTTGTCGAAAACCTGCTTCACATTGCCGGTCTCGATCGCCTCGCCGGAATACATCACGCA
>JAYTCN010000168.1:0-4534 GCA_043736475.1 Paracoccaceae bacterium | reverse complement strand
TGCCCGATCTGAACATCACCAACGACGACATCGTCAACGGCACGATGCGGGTGCAACCAGACGGGGCGCGGCCGCTGGCGCCGTTCACCGCGCAACGGGTGGATTATTCACTGGCCCGGCTGGCGCATTACACCGGGACCAGTCCGGCGCATTTCCAGAACCACGTGCTGTTTACCAACTATCAGTTCTATATGGACGAGTTCGTTGACTATGCCCGCCGCGTGCTGGCGGATCCACAGTCGGGGTATGAGGCGTTGATCGAACCCGGTAACGTTGTCACCACGATCAAGGCCAGCAAAGGCAAACGCCTGGCCAAACTGCCGCAGATGCCGACCTATCATCTGACGCGCCAGGATTCCTCGGGTATCACCATGGTCAACATCGGCGTCGGCCCGTCGAACGCCAAGACGATCACCGACCATATCGCGGTGCTGCGCCCGCATGCCTGGCTGATGCTGGGGCATTGTGCGGGGCTGCGTAATTCGCAGTCGCTGGGCGATTATGTGCTGGCGCATGCCTATGTCCGCGAGGATCACGTGCTCGACGATGATTTGCCGACCTGGGTGCCGATCCCGGCCTTGGCCGAGATCCAGCAGGCGCTGGAAAACGCGGTGGCGCGGGTGACCAACCTGTCGGGCTACGAGCTGAAAAAGATCATGCGCACCGGCACCGTGGCCACGATCGACAACCGCAACTGGGAACTGCGCGACCAGTCCGGCCCGGTCGCCCGCCTGTCGCAATCGCGCGCCATTGCCCTCGACATGGAAAGCGCGACCATCGCCGCGAACGGGTTTCGCTTTCGGGTTCCCTACGGCACTTTGCTCTGCGTCAGCGACAAGCCGCTGCACGGCGAGTTGAAACTTCCCGGCATGGCAACCGCGTTTTACAAGCGCCAGGTCGCCCAGCATCTGTTGATCGGCATCCACGCCATGGAATCCTTGCGCGAAATGCCGCTTGAGCGGTTGCATTCGCGCAAATTGCGCAGTTTTGAGGAAACTGCCTTTTTGTAAATCAGACTGGGCACTTAATCACTATTTCTCACCTGCAAACGACAGGCGCACGCCCTTTTTGTCCAAGAAATAAAGGGAATCGTCACATATCTTCATTGTTTTTGATTCGGGATTCAGCTTTAGTTGCGCCCGATCCGAATGGGATTGAGCGAACAAAAGAAAACTGGAACAGGGAAAAACGCGATGGCCAACAAACCTATGACCAAGACCCAGCTTGTGGCAGCTTTGGCAGATAAGGCGAATATTGACAAAGCAGCGGCGAACCGGGTTCTGGAAGCTCTGACATCGGTGGTTACGCACGAAGTCGCCCATGGCGGTGCCGTGACCTTGCCCGGCCTTGGCAAATTCGCCTGCCGTGCCCGTCCTGCCCGTACGGTCCGCAACCCGGCCACTGGCGAGCAGATGAAAAAAGACGCTGACAAGGTGGCGAAAGTGACCATCGCAAAAGCTTTGAAAGATGTTATTAACGCCTGATTCAGTCAGGAAGCTTTGCCCCGTCTTTTGACGGGAAGTAGCTAAGACAGGTCGCCGTCAGCGCGGCCTGTTTTGATTCTGGGGCGGGCGGATGGATTTGCGGGCAATCCTGATGGGTGTGGCTTTTGCCGCGATGTGGAGCTCGGCCTTCACCTCGGCCCGGTTTGCCGTGATCGACGCGCCGCCGTTTCTGTTTCTGACGTTCCGGTTTTTGCTGTCGGGCCTGCTTGCCCTTGGCATCGCCTTCGCCTTGGGGCAAAGGATCGCGCTCGACCGGCGCGGCTGGCTGGCGGTGTTCTTGTTCGGCATTTTTCAGAACGCCGTCTATCTGGGTTTCAATTTCGTCGCGATGCAATGGATCGAGGCCAGCGTCGCCGTCATCATCGCCAGCCTGTTGCCGCTGATCGTTGCCGCCGCGTCGTGGCTGTTGTTTCGCGAAAATCCGGGGCGTCTGGGCCTGGTCGGGCTGGGTGCCGGACTGGTTGGGGTGCTGATCGTCATGTCGGCGCGGCTCGGCAGCGGCGCTGATCCTGCCGGCGTCGCCCTGTGTTTCGGCGGCGTTTTGGCTTTGGCAGCCGCGACATTGCTGGTGCGCGGTTTTTCAGCGGGGGGAAACCTGCTGATGATCGTCGGCCTGCAAATGCTGGTCGGGTCATTGCTCTTGCTGCCAGTCGCCGCGATGACCGAAATCTGGACCGTCAACTGGACGCTCTCGCTTGGCCTGGCTTTCCTCTACACCACCCTTGTCCCCGGTCTGCTGGCGACCTATGTCTGGTTCAAACTGGTCGCCCGCATCGGGGCCACCCGCGCCGCCACCTTCCATTTCCTTAACCCGTTTCTGGGCGTGGCGGTGGCGACTTTGCTGCTGCGCGAACTACTCACCCCGCGCGACGCGCTTGGGGTTGCCGTTATCATGGCCGGGATTCTGGCGGTGCAACTCAGCCGCCAGGTGAAACCTTTATTGACGAAAGATTGAATTCCGGCAGCGCTCAGTTGAATTGGCGAAGCGCCTGAAACGGCGTAATCATCTGGCATGATCTACCTTCTCGCCTATGCCGCCGGCCTGTTGACCCTGATCAATCCCTGCATCCTGCCGGTGCTGCCGATTGTGCTGGCCTCGGCTGTGCAAGGGCATCGGCACGGGCCGATCGCTTTGGCGACCGGCATGACCCTCGCTTTCGTCGCTTTCGGTCTTGGCATTGCTGTCATTGGCCAGGGGCTTGGCCTGACCAGCGATGATCTTTCGCGCATTGCCGCCTGGGCAATGCTGGCTTTTGGCGTGGTCCTGCTCGTCCCGCGTTTCGCCCACCGTTTCGAGCTGGCGACCGCTGGTTTTGCCGGTCGCGCTGACAGCGGCATTTCCAACCTCGACCCAACGTCGCTGTCCGGCCAAGCCCTGACCGGTACCTTGCTGGGCGCTGCCTGGAGCCCCTGCGTCGGCCCGACCCTTGGTGGGGCGATCGCGCTGGCCTATCAGGGGGAAAACCTGATCCATGCTGGTATGATCATGCTGGCCTTTGCCTTTGGGGTTTCCACCTTGATCCTGTTTTTTGCCTATGGGGCGCGGGGCGCATTGCAAAACCCATTGCGCCGACTCGCACAATATTCGCGGCCCTTCATGGGGGTTGCATTGGTACTGGTCGCGCTGGCCATCCTGTCGGGCGGCCTCAACGTAGCCGAAGGTTGGGCACTGGATAACCTGCCTGTCTGGCTGCAAGACCTTTCCGTCAGTCTTTGAAACTGGAGATCGAAATGAACCGCCGTTTCTTTTTGGCCCTGACAACCGCCGTCACCCTCGCCCTGCCAGCCATGGCCGGTTTCATCGCCTACGAACCCGGGGTGATTGAAAATGCACTGGCCGAAGGCAAGACGGTGTTTGTCGATTACCACGCCACATGGTGCGTCACCTGCAAGGCGCAGAAAAGGGTGCTGGACAAGCTGTTGCGCGAAAATCCGGCCTATGAGGCGGCGATGACCTTTGTCCGCGTCGATTGGGATACCTATTCCGAACACGAGGTCACCACCAGCCGCAATATCCCGCGCCGCTCGGTCTTGATCGTGCTCAAGGGCGATCAGGAATTGGGGCGGATCGTTGCCGATACCAGCGAGGAAGCGATCAAGGCGCTGCTCGATCTGGGGCTCTGAGGTTGCTTCGGGCCCGATCTCGTTCTAGGCAGGCGCAACCGACCGGAGTGTGCCTTGCCCGACCAACCCTATATCGTCATGTGCATGAAATGGGGCACGCTCTATTCCGCCGACTACGTCAATGTCTTGTTCAGCGCAACAGGCAAGCATTTGCAGAAACCCTTTCGTTTCGTTTGCCTGACCGAAAACGCCCAAGGAATCGACCCGGCGATAGAATGCTACCCGATCCCCGACCCTGGCCTTGGCGGCTCATACTACGGACGCGGCGGATGGCCGAAACTTTTGGTGCACAAGGCCGATCTTTACGGACTGCGCGGCCGCTGCCTGTTTATCGATCTCGACTCGATCATCACCGGCGACCTGACGCCGATGCTGCAAGCGCCAGGTGGCATCGTGATGATCCGCGAATGGTGCCGCTTTGCCGACTATTTCCGCAAGTATCAAGTGAACGGTGCCACCGGGGTGTTTGCCTGGCAAATCGGTTCGCAGGCGCAGATATACGACGGATTCATCGCCGACCCGGGTTCGGCGGCGGCAAACTTCCGCAGCGAACAGCGCTTTGTCACCGAGCGCGCCAGCGACATCCGGTTCTGGGCCCACCCCGACGTGATCAGCTTTAAACGCCATCTGATGGCCCCGGCGCTGCTGGACCGTTTCATCGGCGTCAAGGAACCGTGGCCGGGGGTGCGGATTGTCGCCTTCCACGGCCACCCACGCCCGATAGATGTCGTGCCTGACAAGGGACAAAGCTGGGGCAAAGGCTTGCGTCATGGTCGCGGCGCGGTCGGTTTCGTGCGGCGTTACTGGCTCGAGAATGGCGGGCGCGATCTCTGAGACTGCCCCATTGTCGCCACAATCACGCGATTTTGCCACAATTTAGCCATTTTTTAACTTCCCCTGCGGCA
>JAYTCN010000167.1:0-4538 GCA_043736475.1 Paracoccaceae bacterium | reverse complement strand
GCCTGCCGTTTGCGCCGTTTCGGCATCGGCGAATCCGGCGTCGATGAACAGGTCGGCATAGGGTGTGACTTTGTACTTTTCATCCAGTGCTGTGGCATGGTGGCTTTTGTGGGCTATCACGCCGCGAACGTCGCGGCCGGGACCAATCTGAAACAAGACTTCTTGGGCGGGCAGGGCACGTTCCGGCAGGCCACCCAGCCGTTCGACCCGGATCAGCCCGTCCGGCTCGATCTTGCGCACGATCATGCCAAGCTGGTCCATATGCGCGAACAGCATGACCGAAGGTGCCCCCGGCGTTCCCGGCATGGTCGCGATCAGGTTGCCAATCCGATCGGGGCGACTGACAATCCCGAGTTCCGCCAATTCCAGCGCCAGGCGCTGGCGAACCCGGCCTTCATAACCGCTGAGGCCCGGAATCATCATCAGGTCCGACAGCAGCGCGCGCAGGCGGGTTTTCATGTCAATAACCCCGCGCCTTGCGGACGCGATCCATGAAATCCGCTGCCCGGTGCGGATCGACCGCATTCCATGTGTTGCCATCAACCTTCAGCGACGAGCCAACAATCGCGCCGTCGGCGATCGCCAGTGTATCGGCCACCGTCGCATGTCTGACCCCGGTATTGGCCAGAACCGGCGTGCCGGGCAGGGCTTTTTTCACCGCCGCCAGATCCGCCATCCTTGCCGCCTCGCCAGTAATCGCCCCCGACACCAGAATCGCATCGGGGATCGATGAAAACACCGCGCTGCGGGCCCGTTCGGCGATCGGGCGGCGGTCGAGCGAATAGGCGAACTCGGCAGAAATGTTATACAGCATCACCAGATCCTTGCGATCCAGCCGGTCGCGATAGCGCAGCGCTTTGCCGGCATCGGGCGTCCACGGTCCCATGTCGGAGGCAAAACTGCCGGTCATGATCTCGCGCATGAAAGCGGCACCGGTTGCAGCCGCCAGCGCCACCGACGACATCGGGTCCCACAAGACATTGACACCGAAAGGCACTTTGATCTGATTGCGTACCTGGCCGATGACAAATGCCATGGTTGCTGTCGACGCGGTGTCGACGTGAAATTCATAGGGCCGGTCATTTTCATTGCCGAACATGATCGCGTCAAATCCGGCGGCCTGCAGCGCGGCGAGGTCGCGGGTCACCCCGGCCAGCAGACCGGCCAGGCCTGCCTCCGCGTCGAAAAGCGGTGTTCCCGGCAAAGCTCCGAAATGCACCATGCCGATCACCGGCTTGCCGGTGCCGAAAACCGATTTGAATTTGTCTGACATAGGGGTTCCTCGCTGACCTTGCCGACCTTAGCAAGCAAGCGGCCGTCTGCCAATCGCACCGGTTGACAGGGACGGGGAATCCGAACAGCGTGCCGGGTGGTTTGGGGTTGAGCGCGGCATGAAAGAAATCATCGTGGTCGGGGCCGGAATTACCGGTGTTTCCTGTGCTGAATGGTTGCGCCGCGAAAACTGGTCGGTGACGCTGATTGACCGCGTAAACCCCGGCGATCCCCGGCAAACCTCTTACGGCAATGCGGGAATTCTGGCGCGCAACGCCATCATTCCGGTATCGGTCCCCGGTCTGCTGCGCCAGGCGCCGAAAATGTTGCTCGACCCCGACTCACCCATATATTTGCGGTGGTCGTATCTGCCGCGATTGTTGCCCTGGCTGGTTCCGTTCCTGCGCAGCGGGCGGCGCGACCGCTTTGAAAAGATCGTTGGCGCCCTGAGTGCCCTGACCGCCGACAGCGTCGACCAGCATTTGGCTTTGGCGACCGGAACCGGGGCCGAACGTTATATCCGGACCGGCGAATACGCGTTTCTCTACCGCGACCGGCAGGCATTCGACCACGATGCCGGCGCAATGGCCCTGCGACGCGCCCATGGCTTCGACTATCAGGAACGCGACCGCGCAGCCTTGCTGGAACAGGATCCGCATCTCGGCCCGGCCTACACTTTGGGCATCGTCTTCAGGGATCACGGCTGGATCGCCAACCCCGGCGCCTATGTCGCTGCTTTGGCGCAGCACTTCGTAAAATCCGGCGGCAAGATTGTGCTGGCCGATGTTCAGCGGATCGTGGCCGGTGCGCGGCCGAAAGTCGTGCTGGCAGGCGGCCGGGAAATCGCTGCGGACAAGGTTGTCGTGGCATCTGGCGTCTGGTCGCGCAAACTGGTCCGATCCATGGCGCAAGACATCAATCTGGAAAGCGAACGCGGGTATCACCTGTTTCTGAAGGGTGCAAACATCACCCCGCCGTTCCCCTACATGGTCGCCGATGCGAAATTTGTTGCCACGCCGATGGAATCGGGGCTGCGCTGTGCGGGGATCGTCGAACTGGGTGGGATCAAGGCCGGTCCGCGTGCCGCACCGACGGACTCGATACTTCGCCGCATCTTGCAGGTCTATCCCGATCTTGCCTGGGAAGAGCAGCAGCTTTGGATGGGTCACAGGCCGACTTTGCCGGATTCCTTGCCTGCCATCGGCAATGTGCCGGGATCGCCGGGGGTTATCCACGCTTTCGGATCGCAGCACGTCGGGCTAACCATTGGTCCGCTTCTTGGCCGATTGGTGGCATCCATTGCCGGCGATCAGCGCACAAACATTGATATTTCTCCGTATCGACCCGATCGCGGCTGGCCATGATCCGAGAAAATCACGTCACCTCGGTAATTTTTGCAAATGACATTTCTTTTCCGAAGCGTTTGCAGTCTAATAGGAATCAGGGTTCAGCATGTCTGCAAGCCGTCGACGTAACGGCGCACAACGACTGGTGAGGAAACAATGGTAACCAAAAAAGCGCCGGTCAGCGACGCAGCGAAACCGGCTGCGGCCGCCAAGGCAATTCATGAACCGGCTGCCGCGACGCCGCACGCAGCAAAAGCAAAACCGGTCACCGGCGAGGCGCCCCTGATCAGCCGGGGCGATGCTTTCGCCATTGCCGCAGGCCGCCACTACAATCCGTTTTCAGTTCTCGGACCGCATATTGTCGGCGACCAGACGATTATCCGCGCCTTTGTGCCGGGCGCCGAAGCCGTTGTCGTGATGACCGGCGACTCGGGCGAAAAACTTGGCGAACTGGACCCGGTGCGCGGGGCGGAGGGGGTTTTCGTCGGCAAGATCGCCGGCTCAAATCCGGCGCTGGCGTATCATCTTCGCGCCAAACGCGGTGCCGAAATCTGGGAGATCGACGACCCTTATCGCTTTGGACCGGTTCTTGGCGAATTGGACGAACACCTGTTTGCCGAAGGTTCGCATCGCAGACTCTGGCACGTCCTCGGCGCGCATGTCATCAAGCACCAGGATGTGAAAGGCACGCATTTTGCGATCTGGGCGCCGAATGCCGAACGGGTCTCGGTCGTCGGTGATTTCAATCACTGGGATGGCCGAAGGCACGCAATGCGTTCGCGGGGATCGACGGGCATTTGGGAGATTTTCCTGCCGGGTATTGGGGGTGGCGACGCCTATAAATACGAGATCGTCGCGCGTGGCGGCCATGTGCAGCCGCTCAAAGCCGATCCGGTTGGTTTCAGTGCCGAGCATCGTCCGGCAACAGCGTCGGTTGTCGCCGACATCCGCAATCCGCGCTGGAAGGATGATGCCTGGATGAAGACGCGTGGTTCGCACCACCGGATCGACGCGCCGATTTCGATTTATGAAGTCCATCTCGGTTCCTGGAAGCGGATCCCCAAAGAAAACGACCGGGTTCTGACCTATCGCGAGCATGCGGTCGAGCTGGTCAACTATGTCAGGGACCTGGGATTCACCCATATCGAACTGATGCCGGTCACCGAGCATCCGTTCGACGGTTCGTGGGGCTATCAGCCGGTTGGCCTTTATGCGCCGACCAGTCGCTTTGGCTCACCCGAAGATTTCCGCTATTTCGTCAACGCCGCCCACGAAGCCGGCATCGGCGTGATCCTCGATTGGGTCCCGGCGCATTTCCCGACCGATGCGCACGGGCTGGAGCATTTTGACGGCAGCCATCTGTACGAGCATTCCGACATGCGCGAAGGCTATCACCCCGACTGGAACACCCTGATCTTCAACATGGGCCGGACCGAGGTGGTGAATTACCTGACCGCGAATGCCTTGTACTGGATGGGCGAGCACCATATCGACGCCCTGCGCGTCGATGCCGTGGCATCGATGCTGTACCGCGACTATTCCCGCACCGAAGGGGCCTGGATTCCAAACAAGGAAGGCGGACGCGAGAACTGGGAATCGGTTAATTTCCTCAAGAAAATGAACGAGTTGGTCTATGCTGAATTTCCGGGCGGCATGACGATTGCCGAAGAATCCACCGCCTGGCCCGGTGTGTCGAAGCCGACCGACAGCGGTGGCCTGGGCTTTGGCTTCAAGTGGAACATGGGCTGGATGCACGACACGCTTGAGTACATGAAACTCGACCCGATCCATCGCAAGTATCACCACAACGAGATGACCTTTGGTTTGCTCTACGCGTTTTCGGAAAACTTCATCCTGCCGCTCAGTCATGACGAAGTTGTGCACGGCAAAGGATCGTTGCTGGATCGGATGCCCGGTTGG
>JAYTCN010000166.1:0-1880 GCA_043736475.1 Paracoccaceae bacterium | reverse complement strand
CGATATGGGTTTCCATCATGTAGATGACTTTGGACAGTTTCGGATGCCGCACCCCGAGCCGGGTCGGGATCGACAGCCGCTGCTCGTCGCGGTCGGTGCGGATCGAGGTATAGATCATCTCGTCGGCGACCTGGTTTGACAATTCGGTGCCGTGTTTGGCGGCAATCAGTTTCAGCATCAGATCGGCCGACGATGTTCCGCCCGCCGAGGAATAGCGGTTCTTGTCGACGACAAAGACATTCTGGCTCAGCTCGACGTCGTCAAACTCTTCCTGGAACGAATCGCGGTTCTCCCAGTGAATCGTGCACCGGCGTCCGTCAAGCAATCCGGCCTTGGCAACTGTATAAGACGCAGTGCAAAGCCCGCCGATGGCCATGCCCTTGCGCGATTCGCGGCGCAGCCAGGTCAGCACCGGCTTGGTGGTGTTGGTGTTGATGTTGATGCCGCCGCAGACCAGAATGGCATCGTCGCGCATAACCTCGCCCAAACCCATGTCGGCTTTCAGCACCGCGCCGTTCGAACAGCGCACGTCGATTCCGGATTCGGTGGCGAGCTTCCAGTCATACAGTTTTTTGCCCGATACGTGGTTGGCGAGGCGGATGGGCTCGATGGCGCTGGCAAAAGCGATCATGGAAAAATCGTTGAGAAGCAGGAAAATGAAGCGCTCGGTCCTGGTGTCGCGAATGTGCGCCGTGGCGTTTTGCAATTTTGGGTTTCCCTTCGCGGCATTGATGCCGGGCGCAAGGCGCAGGGTCAAGTGTGAACCCGGGTGGGTTGGTGACTGGTCAAGGCGAAGACCCTGATTTATAACAGCCGCTCTTGAAGGACAGGGACGGGAAGACCGCGATGACCAAGGTATGGAAAAAATCTGACTGGCGCAGCATGGCGCGGGTACAGATGCCGGATTACCCCGATGCCGTGGCATTGGCCGCTGTCGAAAAACGACTTGCCTCCTATCCGCCGCTGGTTTTTGCCGGCGAGGCGCGCCGTCTGAAAAAGGCGCTGGGCGATGCGTCGGAAGGCAAGGCATTCCTGTTGCAGGGCGGCGACTGCGCCGAAAGTTTCGAGGAATTTTCCGCCGACCTGATCCGCGACACCTACAAGGTCATGTTGCAGATGGCGGTGGTGCTGACCTTTGGCGCCAAAGTGCCGGTGATCAAGCTCGGCCGCGTTGCGGGCCAGTTTGCCAAGCCGCGTTCCACGGCGACCGAAGTGATCGATGGGGTCGAACTGCCGTCCTATCGCGGCGACATCATCAACGATATTGCCTTCACGGCGGCGTCGCGCATCCCTGATCCGCAGCGGATGTTGCAGGCCTATACGCAATCGGCGGCGTCGCTGAACCTGATCCGCGCCTTCAGCCAGGGCGGCTTTGCCGACATCGAGCGGGTGCATGCCTGGACTTTGGGATTCGCGCGCGATGCGGGCGGGCACGAGAAATACGAGAAGCTGGCCAACCGGATTTCCGAGGCACTGGACTTCATGAAAGCGGCCGGGGTTTCGTCCGAGAACACCGAAACACTGCACCGGGTCGATTTCTACACCAGCCACGAGGCGCTGTTGCTGGAATACGAAGAGGCTCTGTGCCGGATTGATTCGACCACCGGATTGCCGGTGGCGGGTTCCGGGCATTTGATCTGGATCGGTGACCGCACGCGCCAGCCCGATGGGGCGCATGTCGATTTCTGCCGGGGCGTGCAGAACCCGATCGGGCTGAAATGCGGACCGACGATTACTACCGACGACCTGCTGAAACTGTGCGACCTGCTCAACCCCGGCAACGAACCGGGAAGGCTGACGCTGATCAACCGGTTTGGCGCGGGCAAGGTTGGCGATCATCTGCCACGGCTGATTCAGGCGATTGCGCGGGAAGGCCGCCA
>JAYTCN010000165.1:0-1883 GCA_043736475.1 Paracoccaceae bacterium | reverse complement strand
AACTGCCCAAGACCAATCCCCGACACCAGCATCCGCCCCGACATGCCCAGATGCACGATCAGCGTCTCGCCCGAATCCAGCGCCGCCAGCAAATATTTCGCCCGCCGCTCCAGCCCCAATACCCGTGCGCCGGTCAGTCGCTCCGCCATCCGCACCGGAAACGGCCAGCGCAAACCCTCGCGCCGCACCAGCGCCCGCACTATCCGCCGGCCTTCCAGCACCGGCAGCAAACCGCGTCGCACCGTCTCGACTTCCGGCAGTTCCGGCATCGGTTCCCCTTGCACCCACTTGCCGCATGGGCATCGCTGGTGTTTCGACCTATAAACTATGCCACCACGCCACAGGATGACCAGACGCATGAGCACGGCCCGTCGTACCACCCATTTCGGCCGCCGGACCGTTGACGAAGCCGACAAGGCCGGCCTCGTGCATGGCGTGTTCACCTCGGTCGCCTCGAAATACGACGCGATGAACGACGCGATGAGCCTCGGCGTCCATCGCCTGTGGAAAGCTGCAATGCTCGATTGGCTGGCGCCACGGGTGGGGACGCAGCTGCTGGATGTGGCGGGTGGCACGGGGGACATCGCGTTTCGGTACCTCAGAAGGATCAAGGGCGACGGTCGGGCCACCGTGCTCGACATGACCCAAAGCATGCTGGACGAAGGGCAAAAGCGCGCCGAAGCGGCCAAACTGGCCGACAAGCTCGAATGGGTCTGCGGCGACGCCATGGCCCTGCCGTTTGCCGCCAATTCCTTCGACTATTGCACCATCTCTTTCGGCATCCGGAACGTCACCCGCACCGGCGATGCCATCGCCGAGGCTTACCGGGTGCTCAGGCCGGGCGGCCGGTTTCTGGTGCTGGAATTCAGCCAGATCCCGATAGCCGGGGTGCAGAAACTCTACGACCTCTATTCTTTCAATGTCATCCCGCCGCTGGGCGCGGCGATCACCGGCGACCGCGACTCGTACCAATACCTTGTCGAATCGATCCGCCAGTTCCCGCGCCAGGATACATTCGCCAAAATGATCGAAGACGGCGGTTTCAGCCGGGTTTCGTACCGCAACCTCTCGCTGGGTATTGTCGCCCTGCATTCGGGCTGGAAAATCTGATTGCGCGGTCCGCACAACATCTGGCGGCTGATCCGCACCGGGGCAACCTTTGAGCGGACCGGCGCCATGCATGTGGCGCTGGAAGCCATGCAAGTGCCGCGGTCCTTGCGCGTAACCGCCCGCATTCTCGGTTGGCCATTCAAATGGTTGGGCCTGAAGGGCGATCCGGCGCAGCCGCCGGTGGTACGGGCCCTCACCGCGCTTGGCCCCGCCTACATAAAATTCGGCCAATTGCTCTCCACCCGCCCCGATGTTGTCGGCATCGCCATGGCAACCGAGCTGCGCGTATTGCAAGATCGTCTGCCCGAGTTTCCAACTTCCGTGGCACGTGCCGAGGTGGAAAAGGAACTGGGCGCGCCGGTTGACGAATTGTTTTCGTCCTTCTCCGAACCCGTAGCCGCCGCCTCGCTTGCGCAAGTTCACAAAGCGGTGCTGCGTGAATCGGGCGAAGAAGTTGCGGTGAAAGTTCTGCGTCCCGGCATTGAGCGGGCATTCCTGAAAGACGTCGACGCCTTCTATTTCGCCGCCGCGCTGATCGAAACACTGGCGCCGTCGTCGCGCCGGCTGCGCCCGCGCGCCGTGATCGCGCATTTCGCCGGCATCGTTCAGGGCGAGCTGGACCTGCGGATGGAAGCCTCCGCCGCCGATGAATTCCGCGCCAATACCGCTCAGGACAGCGGTTTCCGGGTGCCGAAACTGCACTGGGCCCTGTCCAGCCGCCGGGTGATGACTTTGGACTGGGAGGACGGGGTGAATTTCGGCGATGTGCCCGC
>JAYTCN010000164.1:0-1889 GCA_043736475.1 Paracoccaceae bacterium | reverse complement strand
CGGATCATCCCTGCCGTCACTACGCCAGTTTCACGCCCGGCGGTCTTGAAAATTTTTTCGCCGAAATAGCCACGATAGACCTGCGCATCCCCGAAGATATGGAGGCCGTCATCGAAGCAGCCGATCAACACAACGTGACATTCACCGGCCCCCCGGTTTGAACTCGCCAGGCTGAAGTTTAGTCTAATAAATTAGAGAGTTTTTGTTGTTTTGCCAAACCATCTAAACCGAGTAATGCAGCCATTCATTGGCGGCTCGCAGCAGAGAAAGGACTTCCCGATGAAAAGACAATTTGTGTGTGCCTTGGCACTCATCTTGGCCGCGCCCTTGGCGCTGTCGGCCGAGGAGGTGGAACTCGAGCAATTGCGATCCGCGCTTGAGAAGTATCAAGACGTGAACGCTGCATTGGCAGCCGGATACATCCCGGATCCCTCGGGCAAGTGCGTCAGTGCTGGAGCGGAAGGTCTCCCGGCGGAGCTAGGTGCTATGGGCATCCATTACCCCCATCCCGAGCTGCTGAAGCTCACTGGAACTGATCCCCGCGTCAATGGCATGGGCACGCATACAGACTGGTCTCGCCCCGGCGTTCTGCTCTACGAGCCGCAGGCCGACGGGACGCTGACCCTGGTAGGTGTCGAGAACCTCGTCTTCGAAGAGGCCTGGAAGGCCGCGGGCAATGAAGGGCCGCCTGAGATCAATGGCCGCTCATGGGACCGTATGGCCGACGACCCCGCCACCGAGGCCGATGAGGCCCACGGCTTTGCGCCGCACTTCGACCAGCACATCTGGCTTTTCCGAGAACCCGCGGCAGGAGGCGAACTCGAGCCGTTCAACGCGAACGTAACCTGCGATCACCAGGCGCAAGGATGAAGGGGTAGCTTGCATCGCATGTCGCCCGAAGTCAGCAGAGTTCGGGCGGCTCAAGGCGCTGGTGATGCTGCCGCGCGCGGGCATTGATCTGTTCGCGATGACCGTGCAAACCTCATGGCTGTCGCGCGCCTGGGCGTTCCAGCACAAGGGCGATGCGCTTTATTACGCCAGCTGCTTTGCCGACAAAACCTTCAACCCCGTTGTGCCCTACCCGATTGTCGCGTTTTATGTCATCTGCCTGACGCTGACGGTGATTTTCCTTTTTGGCCGGGTGAATGCCTGTCTGAACCGCCATCTGCCGCAAAGTCAGCGTGCCAGAATTCGCTTGCGTCCTCAGCTTATCCGGTAGTATCCTAAATTTGATCAAATTCGCCGGGCCTTCGTCCGGGGCCGCATATGCGCGCCAGACCCGGATTTGACCGAACGGGAGAATGGGACCAAGGGCATGGTCCCCACCCCGCCAGATCGGCCGTTGGCCTGCGTTTGGCGTTGCGGTGGTCACTGTGCCACTGGCCTTCATGTGAGATGATGAAAGACTGGCTACGAAAGCACCCAGAAGTGCGCACGATCCGTGTGGCTGCGGCCGATTTAAACGGACAAGCGCGCGGCAAGCGGATTCCGGCACGCTTTGCCGATAAGGTTGTGAAGGACGGAACGCGGTTTCCGTTTTCGGTTCTGAACCTTGATATCTGGGGCGAAGACATTGATGACAGCCATCTGGTGTTTGAGCAGGGCGATGCCGACGGGCTTTTGATGCCCACCGAGCGTGGTTTTATGCCGATGCCGTGGCTGGAGGCCCCGACAGCGCTGCTGCCGATTTGGATGTTCCGCGAAAACGGCACGCCGTATGAAGGCGATCCGCGCCATGCGTTGAGGGCGGTGGTGGACCGGTACAAGGCCAAGGGGTTGACGCCTGTTTGTGCGATTGAGCTGGAATTTTTCCTGATCGACGATAGTGGCAAGACCTTGCAGGTGCCGCCATCGCCCCGGTCGGGCAAGCGCAGGAAGGCGGCGGAGAC
>JAYTCN010000163.1:0-4582 GCA_043736475.1 Paracoccaceae bacterium | reverse complement strand
CATGCCGTTCCCACCCTTCGCCCGCCGCATCCCTCATAGACGCCCCACACCCTTCGCTGTAACCGTTCCCCAGCTTGTTCTAAAGGAGACCGACCATGGACCAATTCACCGGCGGCTACCTGTGCGGCGAGGTCCGGCTTGTGGCGCAGGGCACCCCATACCGGGTCGGGATTTGCCACTGTCTGGACTGCCGCAAGCACCACGGGGCGCTGTTTCACGCTTCCGCGGTGTTCCCGCAGGACGCGGTGACGATCACCGGCGAAACCCGCGACTACGAGGGCAGGTTTTTCTGCCCGCGCTGCGGCTCGCCGGTTTTCGGCCGCAGCGCCGACGAGGTCGAAGTGAACCTCGGGTCGCTGGATGAACCCGATCAACTGGTGCCAACCTATGAGCTCTGGACCGTGCGTCGCGAATCCTGGTTGCCGCCGTTTCCGCTTGCCCGACGATACGAGCGCGATCGTGACGCCACCGGTCGCTTTGAGGGCTAGCGAGCGGCAGGGTGGGGTCCATCGACCCTGCCGGTCGCTTCCGCCTTGCTCAATCCGGCTCGGCCAGCCGGGCCCGGACCATATCCCGCAACAATTCGCCGTCGACCTGCCAATCGACCGGGATATGGAAACAGTGTTGCAAGACGACATAGCCCGCCAGCCGCGCCCGGAAGGCGTCGATCACCCGGACACTCCAGGGTGAAAACGTCAGATGCGCCTTGAAGGCGGCCATGCCGGCCACATAGTTCCCGCGCCGGTGAATCTGCGGCACGTTCCAGGCAATCTTGGCCTCCAGTTCGGGAAATTCGGCCAGAATGCAGTCGATCATCGCCTTCAGGGTCCGGGCTTTCACCGGCTCCACCGCGGCCAGATAGTCGGCAAGCGATTTGAACCCCGGAACGCTCATTTCCCCACCTCCGACCGGAAATCAGTCCGGTTCCGGCTCGGCCAGTCTGGCCCGGACCAGATCCCGCACCAGTTCGCGGTCGATGTCCCAGTCAACCGGGATGTGAAAGCTGACTTTGCCGGCGGTATGGCCCGCCAGCCGCGCCCTGAAGGCGTCAACCACGCGCGGGCTCCAGACCAGAAACGTCACATGGTTCTTGTTGGCAAAAAACCCGACCACATATTTCTTGCCCCGGTGGATGACCGGCTGGTTCCAGGCAATTTTGGCGGCCAGATCGGGAAATTCGCCCAGAATGACAGCAATCACCGACCGGATGGTCTTGGCTTTCGCGGGGCCGGCCGAGGTCAAATAATCCTCAATCGAACTGAATTTCGGAGTGGTCATTTCTTTCCGGCTCCTCGCGTCGATGGCACCGTCGCGCCGATTGCGCCGCAGCGCAGCCCTTGCCAAACCCACCATCCCAATCTACATTTCATTACACATCACAGGAGTCACCGCAATGACCAAACTGCTGACGAACCAGATCGCCACCATGACCGAAATGCGCGAGCCGCACAAAGTGCTGGCCCGCTCCGGCGGCAAGCCGGTGGCGGTGCTGTCAAACTCGGCCCTTGTCGGCTATTTCATCCCCGCCGAGGCCATTCCCGAAGGCGAAAACCGGGTGGCGACGCTGGAGGAAGTCCGCGCCAGCATGGCCGCCACCCGCGCTGCCGTTCAACCCGTGCTTGATTATTTGCGCGACAAATGAACTTTCGCATGTTGTCGGCGGAACTCGTCGATTCAATTCACGACGAAGTCTTGAACCCCGGCGAATTGCCCGGCCGCGCCCGTGACAAGTCACTGGACGGTGCGCTGGCGCGTATCGACAACCGGCTGGCCTATGGCCTGCTGCAAGACATCTATGATCTTGCCGCCGCCTATGCCGTGGTCATCGCCACCGGCCATTGCTTCAACGACGGCAACAAGCGCACGGCCTTTCGCGCGATGCAACTTGCCTTGCACCTCAACCAAGTCGAAATCCCTTGGGACTCCGAGGAAATCGGCCCGTTGATCATCCGCGCTGCCCAAGGGCTGCTGGACGAGGAAGATTTGGCGGCTTGGCTGCGACGCAAGGCCGGATAATGCACATCTGGCATCTGAAGAACTGCGGCACCTGCAAGGAAGCGGTCAGGGCGCTGCGCGACCGCAAGCCAACCCTGACCGAGGTCCGCGACGAAGGCGTCGAAAAAGCCGATATGGCGCGGTTTTTGGCGCGGATCGGTGCGGAAAAGCTGGTCAACAAGTCGTCGATCCCCTGGCAAAACATGTCCGCGGACGCGCGGGCCGGGGATGCGTTGACCCTGCTTTTGGCCCATCCAACGCTGATGAAACGGCCAATCATCGAGCAAGGTGACACAACCACTGCCGGCTGGACCGCGAAAGTCCGGGCGATCTGGGGCGTTTGAGCCAGCAGTTGACGCGGAACGACGTTCCGGGTTTCAATGCCGCGAACCGCGACCCTTCGTCCGGGTCCGGCCCGGATAACAAGCAAAGGATTTCCCCCCATGCGCTATTTCCCTGTCGTTTCCGCGGCGGTTCTGGCCCTCGCGTCCTGTGGTCCGATGCCGCAAAACGCGGCTTTCGAAGCCGTCGGACCCGCCACGATGCAGCAAGTCACCTGGAAGGAAGCGACCCCGTTCTTCGCCCGCCTCGCCGACGGCCGCGATTGCGGCGCCATTGCCCTCGGGGTATCGATCGGTGCCTCGCCAGACGAAATCGACGCCGCCAGCGCAGCGATGACCGAGGCCGAGGTCGCGCAGCGCCGCGATTCCTGCATGATCGAGCGCGGCTATCAAATATCGGGAAAACCGGTGTGCCAGACCGGTCAGAGCGACGGAAAACTGATCTATATCAGCTCCCAGACCGACGCCCTGCCACCGCTGGCAACGGTTGAATGTCTGGTGCCGGGTGTCGGCGGGCCAGGAACTGCCGGGTTTATCCTGGTGGGCTAAGGCATGTCGCAAGGCGGCAGGCTGTCGACAGAAAAGGATTCGCGATGAAAAATGCGGCAGTGGTTCTTGGCATTATCGGCGGCGTGCTGGCGTTGATCGTCGGGTATTCGGTCAACGGCTGGATCGTGTTCTCCGATTGGTTCAATACCGAGGTCAACAACGTCATCGACCCGGTCGAAAACGCCCGCCGCCTCAGGATCATCGGTCTGTTGGCGCCATTGTTGGCCATAGCCGGTGGCGCGATGTCGGTGCTGCGCCCGTTTTTTGGCGCCGCATTGATGCTCGCCGCCGCCGCCGGCATGATCTGGGGCCTCGGCTTCGGCGTGTTCACCATGTTCCCGATCTCGCTCTGCGCCCTGGGCGGCGTGCTCGGCCTGATCGGCGCGTTGACCCGCGAACCCGGCGGCATGCAAGCACGCAAGTGAGTTCTCAGTAACCGTCGGTCTGCCGGTACCATTCCGTCGGCGCCGCCACATAGGCCCGGATCATCCCGATGGCAAAAGTCAGGTCAAACAGGCCGCTGAACAGGCGCGTCAGCCCGGCAGTTTCGTGAAACGGCAATTGCAGGCCGCCGATGATCGTCTTGAAAATACCTTTGACCGCCATCTGATAGACCTTGTGGACGATGTGCAGGAAAGCAACCAGCGGCCTTTCTTGCTTGATCATGATCCGCGCGGTGTTCTGGGCGTTGCGCAGGTGACGCCTGAAACGAACTTTGACCCCTGTGCGTTCGGCGATGATGTGTTCGACGACAATGGCTTCTTCGACCCAGACGACCGCCCCGCAGCTGTGTCCGACGCGCGACAAGAATTCCAGATCCTCGCCACCCGACATCCCGAAACTTCGGTCAAACCGCAGATTATGGCCATCAGCGGAAACCGCATGCCTGTTGAAGATACAATTGGCGGTGGAAAAAACCCGCGGCCTGTCCCCGGTCCGGATTGGCCTGGCATCGGGACGTGGCAGCCATTCTGGCATTGTGTCGGGGAATACATGGCGGGTCCGGCCGACAAAAGCTGCGGCTTTCGGGAATTTTGCGATCGCTTCGGCATAGGCGACGAGGCAATAAGGATCCATTTCACCGTCGTCGTCGGTGGTAACGATCCAGTCGGCGCCAATCCGCAATGCTTCTTCGATGGCACGATTTCGGGCGGGCGATATCCCCTGGTCGGGTTCCAGGAAATACGAGAATATAATGTCCGGCCGCGAGCCGAAAGCGATGTGGCGAACATTTTGCGAGTCATCGTTTTCGACGACGATGACGCTGACCTGCACGTCGCTTGGTATGTGCAGATTCGAAATGGCTGCGATTGCCCTGGCCAGCTGGACAGGGCGGCGTCGGGTGCAGATCGTGATCGCCAGTTTCAAAACTTCGTCCCGTTTCATCCGGTGCGGCGGCTGACCGGAGCCTGCCGGTCCCGGATAGCCCTTGTAGGCAGGCGGATCGGATCAAAGCAATGAATCAGCATCGGCGAAGCCTTTTTTCGTTCTTGCTGAAATAGCCGTTGCAGGCGATTCCGAATCTGCCTATAGAGCGCCTTCACCGCTGGGGCTGCGCGGTTCTTGCGGCCCCGGCGGGAGTTTGCCACTGGCAAGCACGCTCTTTGAAACTGTGATATGATGAAGGGATATGCGGGCGGTTTTGGTTTGTTTCGACGGATCGGACGTTTGCATATCTGGCCACCAGGTCTGGGTTA
>JAYTCN010000162.1:0-10749 GCA_043736475.1 Paracoccaceae bacterium | reverse complement strand
CGGATGCGCAGGCAACGGTGTCGGTGCGCCTGGAAGAAGCCGGCAAGATTGTCACCGGCCAGTCCGCCGATACCGATACGGTTGTCGCGTCCGCCAGAGCCTATGTGAATGCGTTGAACAAACTGATCGTCCGGCGCGAAAAGGCGGCACCCGGCAGTGACCTGAAGGGCGTGAGTTATAAAGACGCAGGTTGATCACGTCATCTTTACACCGGCGGAACGATCGTGAATGGGGTTTCCCTTGGAAGCCCTGTATACAGGCATCGCTGCCGACCGGTCGGTCCGCCAGCCCTTGGAAGGAGCGCGCAATGATTAAATTTCCGATGAGCCGTTTGACGGCGTTGTCTGCGTCGGCGTCGCTGGTACTGGTACTGGCACTCGCCGTGCCCGCTCCGGCGCTGGCCAGGAACGACACGCTGAAGAAGTTGCTTTTGCTTGGCGCGGCGGCGTTAGTGGTCAAGACGGTCATCGACAACCAGAACCGCAGCAATACGCGCTCGGCGCCGATTTATACCACCCCGGGCCTTTCCTACGCCGAGGTCACCGACCTGCAATGGGATTTGCGCCGCGCCGGATTTTATTCGGGTCGCATCGACGGAATTTGGGGTGGTCAGACAAAGCAGGCGGTGCTGGATTGGCAGCGTGCCTATGGCTATCAGCCGACCGGCGTTCTTACCCAGGCTCAGTTAGACCGGCTCGGGCGCAGCTTTGACGGTGGCGCGGGCGGTTCTTACACAAATTCGGTTCGTCCGATTTCGACAACGACTATTCCCGACCGGTTCTATTACGGCACGACGAATCTGACACGGTCTCAACTGACGACACTTCAAACCAATCTGCAGTTTCTCGGTTACTATTCCGGTCCGGTTGACGGTGTTTGGGGCGTTCGGTCGCAGGCAGCGCTCGAGCTTTATCGGCAAGACCAGGACGATCAGGCCAACTTCAACCTCCGCTCACAACCAGGATCGCTCGACCTCGCCTCGGTCGCCATCAGTGCCCGCGAACTGGAGGATGAAATCGCGGCCGACCTGGATGAAAGGTTGTCGCGCTCAAACTACTGAGCAGGCGGCAGCAACACGCCTGACAGCAAGATTCGGCCTGTTGTCGGCAACCCGATAAGATCGGGGACTGCAGGCTTGCACGATTCGAATATCTTTGCCCTCTGCCCATAGACGAATCGAACACTTCTGGAAATCCGTCCCCTTTACGCTGCAGTCGCTCCGGACGTATAAGTCGCGGAACAAAGTTTCGCGCGGTTTCCCCGATCCGTCAGGCAGTCAAAGGCAGCTTCAAATGTTCAGCGCACTTACCGGCTTGTTTTCCGCGGACATGGCGATTGACCTCGGCACGGCCAACACGCTCATTTATGTAAAAGGCAAAGGCATCATCCTCAATGAGCCTTCGGTCGTGGCCTATCATGTGCGCGATGGCAAGAAACAGGTGCTGGCCGTGGGCGAGGATGCCAAGCTGATGCTTGGCCGAACCCCCGGTTCGATTCAGGCCATCCGGCCGCTGCGCGACGGGGTGATTGCCGACTTTGATGTCGCCGAAGAAATGATCAAGCATTTCATGCGCAAGGTCTACAAGCGCGGCAACTGGGCCCGGCCGAAAGTCATCGTCTGCGTGCCCTATGGCGCAACCCCGGTTGAAAAACGCGCCATCCGCGAATCGGTTCTGTCCGCCGGTGCCCGCAAGGCCGGGCTGATCGCCGAGCCGATTGCCGCTGCCATAGGGGCCGGCATGCCGATCACCGATCCGACCGGCAACATGGTTGTCGATATCGGCGGCGGCACCACCGAAGTTGCCGTCATCTCGCTGGGCGACATCGTCTACGCCCGTTCGGTGCGCACCGGCGGCGACCGGATGGACGAAGCGATCATTTCCTACCTGCGCCGCCAGCATAACATTCTGGTCGGCGAAAGTACCGCCGAAAGGATCAAGACCTCGATCGGCACCGCCCGCATGCCCGATGACGGGCGCGGGCAAAGCATGGAAATCCGCGGGCGGGACTTGCTGAATGGGGTTCCCAAGGAAACCGAAATCACCCAAGCCCAGGTCGCCGAGGCTTTGGCCGAACCGGTGCAGCAAATCTGCGAGGCGGTGATGATCGCGCTCGAACAAACCCCGCCCGATCTTGCCGCCGACATCGTTGACCGCGGCGTGATGCTGACTGGCGGCGGCGCGCTTTTGGGCGACCTCGATCTGGCCCTGCGCGAACAGACCGGCCTCGCGATTTCGGTCGCCGATGAATCGCTGAACTGTGTGGCGCTTGGCACCGGAAAAGCGCTGGAATTCGAGGCCCAGCTCGGCCATGTGATCGATTACGGCAACTGATCCGCGCTGAAATCCGGATCGGTGCATCAAGGGACAGGTGCCCGTGGCATCGAACAACGACTCCGACCCCGAATTCTGGCGCATTGTTCGCCGGATATTTGTCTTTTGTCTCAGTCTTGGGTTGCTTGGGCTTTTTTTACTCTGGCGCATCGACAACCCAAGAGCCGAGCAAGTGCGGATGGCGCTGATTGATCGAATTTCGCCGGCGATTGAATGGTCGGTTTCGCCTGTTGCAGGCCTGGCCCGATTCATCGACGATTTTCAGTCCTATAGCCGCGTGTACGAGCAAAATCAGGAATTGCGCCGCGAACTGCAAAGAATGCGGGGCTGGCGCGAAGCCGCCCTTCAGCTCGAACAAAAGAATGCTCAGCTTCGCGCACTCAACAACGTCAAACTCTCGCCACATTTCAGTTTTGTCACCGGCGAAGTTTTGACCGACAGCGGTTCTCCTTTCAGCCGTTCGGGTTTGGTCAACATTGGCCGACAGGACGGAATCGCCGACGGTTCCGCCGCAATGGACGGTTTGGGCGTGGTTGGCCGGGTCGCAGGATTGGGCGAAATCTCGGCACGTATCATTTTTTTGACCGATATCAGTTCGCAAGTGCCGGTCGTTGTCTTGCCGACGGGTCAGAAAGGCATTCTTGCCGGCGATAATTCGGGTGTGCCGTTGCTGCAATTCCTTGAAGACGTCGAAACGATCCAACCCGGTGACCGCGTGGTAACATCGGGCGATGGCGGCGTTTTCCCGGTGGATCTTTTAATCGGCCAGGTCGCCATCGAAGCCGATGGCCGGGTCCGCGTGCGCCTGGCCGCTGACTACAACAAACTGGACTTCATTCGTGTGCTGCGCCCGGCGCCGCAACGAACAGTTACCGATCCCGGCGGATTGGTAGGCGAAATATTGCCCGAGCCGGTGCACAATCCGGAGCGGGAGCGTGAATAGCATGCAGCGGACCCATAGGGTGGTCGGAAAAGAAATGCTGACATACTTGTTGGCTGTGCTTGCCATCATTTATTTGAACTTGTTGCCGCTTCGGACCGGCTCGGCGTTTTCGGCGAGTCCGGACCTGATCTATTGCCTGACGATCGGCTGGGTCATGCGCCGGCCGGATTCTGCCCCGGTAATTTTGGTCGCTTTGGCTGGTCTGACAGCGGACATCTTGCTCGGACGTCCGCTTGGCCTGTGGGCCCTGCTGATGGTCTTGGCATCCGAATTCTTCCGAAACCGGGAAACTGGAAAAGGTCTGCAGATGCGCCTGTTGGAGTGGTTCTCCGTCGCAGCCTCGTTTCTGGTGATTCTGCTGGCTTACAAGGCAGTCCTGACCATCGGATTTTCCACAGCACCAACATTTACCGCACTGGCGTGGCACCTGTTGCTGACGGTTGTGGCGTACCCGCCCAGCGTCGCGGTTCTTTACTGGGGTCTCAAGATTCGGGCTCCGCTTGCTGTAGACCGTTCGCGCAGCATAGGACGGGTCACATGAGAAATCCGCAATCCGTCTCGGTCACGGAAACCGGCATTGCGCGGCGCGGTTTCATGCTGCTTGGAGTCCAGCTTGTTGCTGCCGCCGTACTTGGTTTTCGCATGCGGCAACTGCAGGTGGAGCAATCGGCGCAGTATCGGCTTCTCGCCGAAGAAAATCGCATTAACATGCGCCTCCTTGCCCCCGCCCGCGGTCTGATATTCGATCGAAAGGGCGTACCGATCGCCGAAAACCAACAAAACTACCGGGTCAATATCGTCAGGGAACAAACGGATGACCCCGAAGAATCCCTGAAAAGATTGGCGCGGCTGATTGCGGTCTCACCGCAACAGATCGGTAAAACTTTGGAAGAAATGGCCAATCGCAGCGCCTTTGTTCCGGTCACTGTCGCCGAAAATCTAAGCTGGGAGGATTATGCGCTCGTTTCGCTGAACATGCCTGCATTGCCGGGAATTGTTACCGATGTCGGCCTGTCGCGATATTACCCGCAGGGCGAGAATTTCGCGCATATCGTTGGTTATGTCGGCCCGGTCAGCGAACAGGATCTGGAATCGGTCCGCGATCCCGACCCGGTCCTGCAGATTCCAAAATTCCAGATCGGAAAAAATGGCATCGAACGAATTCAGGAAGACAAATTGCGCGGCGAGGCCGGCGCAAGCCGGATCGAGGTCAATGCGGCGGGTCGTGTCATGCGCGAGCTTGATCGCAATGAGGGCATTCCCGGCACCGATTTGCAGCTGACGCTTGATAACGCCGTGCAGAACTACGCCTTGCAGCGCATGGCGGGTCAAAGCGCCTCGACGGTGATCATCGACGTCAGCAACGGCGATATCGTCTCGATGGCGTCGGCCCCCAGCTTTGATCCGAACGCTTTCGTCTTTGGCATCTCGGTCCCGGCCTGGAACGCATTGCTGAACAACGACCACACGCCGCTGGCGCACAAATCGGTGTCGGGTACCTATCCGCCCGGCTCGACCTACAAGATGATGGTGGCGCTGGCGGCGCTGGAAAACAACATCATTACCGCCGAGGATACTGTCTATTGTCCGGGCTACTACACCTTGGGCAACCGCCGCTTCCATTGCTGGAGCCGGAACGGGCACGGCACAGTGAACCTGCATCAGGCGCTGAAATTCTCCTGCGACGTGTTTTTCTACGACGTGGCCAAACGCACGGGCGTCGATGCAATCACCGCGATGGCCAGACGTTTTGGCTTTGGCACCAAACTTGACCTGCCGGTGCCCGCCGTGGCCGAGGGACTGGCACCAACCACCGAATGGAAGAAGCGGGTCTATGAGGAATCCTGGCAGCAGGGCGATTCACTCAACGTCGGGATCGGACAGGGGTTTGTTCTGGCGACGCCGTTGCAACTGGCGCTGATGACGGCCCGCATCTCTACCGGCACGGCCGTGGAACCACGACTGATCCGCACGATCGACAACGTTCCGGTGGCCTTGACACCTGCCGCCAGCATCGGCTTGACGCCCGCCCATCTCGCTGCGGTGCAGCGCGGCATGTTCGCCGTTTCCAACGAAGAACGCGGCACCGCCTATCGCATGCGCATCGCAGCGCCGGGTTTCGAAATGGCCGGGAAAACCGGAACCAGTCAGGTCCGCACGATCACCGCCGAAGAGCGGGCGCGGGGGGTCACTCGAAATGAAGACCTGCCCTGGAACCGCCGCGACCACGGACTATTTGTCTGTTATGCCCCCTATGACGCGCCAAAATACGCCGTTTCGACCATCGTTGAACATGGTGGCGGCGGATCAACGGCGGCGGCACCGATCGCGCGCGACATCCTGCTGTTTGCGCTTTATGGCGGCCTTCCACCGCTTTCAGCCTACCCCGCAGAGCAGCGCGAAGGCATCCGCCTGTTGCGCGAAGCCGATCCAAACCTTGGCGCCGGCCCAAACCAGACGCGCGACCGCGCATGAGGTTCCTCGATGCCCAGGGTCAGCGAACGCCAACCGGCTTGGCCAAGGTGCTGTACCTGAACTGGCCGCTCGTCCTGTTGCTTGCGTCGGTTTCTTCCATGGGCTTCTTGATGCTCTACTCGGTTGCCGGTGGTTCGTTGGACCCTTGGGCCAGACCGCAGATGATCCGTTTCGCGGTTGGGCTTCTGGTCATGTTCGTCGTCGGCCTGACGCCGTTGATGATATGGCGCGGCGTCACGCCTTTGGCCTATCTCGGATCGTTGGCCCTGCTGGTTTATGTCGAACTTTTCGGCCGTATCGGCATGGGAGCGCAGCGCTGGATCGATTTGGGGTTCATCCAGCTGCAACCTTCCGAAATGATGAAAATCGCCTTGGTGATGCTGCTGGCGCTTTACTATGACTGGCTCGCCCCCGAACGGGTGTCGCGGCCGCTGTGGGTGATTGCGCCGCTTGTCATCATCCTGACGCCAACGTTTCTTGTTCTCACCCAGCCCGACCTAGGAACCGCGATCATGCTGGTGGCCGGTGGCGGCGCGGTGATGTTTCTGGCCGGCGTCAGCCTTTGGTATTTCGCGGCGGCGATTGGTTCATTGGCCGGTCTTGTGGCGATGGTGCTCCAATCGCGCGGAACGAACTGGCAGCTGTTGCGAGACTACCAGTTCCGGCGGATCGACACGTTTCTTGATCCCTCCACCGATCCTCTTGGTTCGGGCTACCATATCACCCAATCAAAGATAGCGCTCGGATCGGGTGGTTTGACAGGGCGCGGATTCATGGAGGGCACCCAGGCCCGTCTGAATTTCCTGCCGGAAAAACACACCGATTTCATTTTCACCACATTGGCCGAAGAGTTCGGCTTTTTCGGTGGTGCCGGATTGCTGGCGCTTTACGCACTGATCATACTTTTCTGCGCCGCTTCGGCGATCCGCAATCGCAATCGATTCGGTGCCTTGCTGACCGGCGGGATCGCCGCGACCTTTTTCCTGTTCTTCGCCTTCAACATGGCAATGGTCATGGGCCTGGCGCCGGTCGTCGGTGTGCCGTTGCCGCTGGTTTCCTATGGTGGTTCGGCAATGCTGGTTCTTATGGGTGCGTTTGGATTGATCCAAAGTGCCCACGTGCACAGGCCGCGCTGACGAATGCCCGTCCGCATCCTGTTTTCATCGGCTCCCGGTGACTGGGAACTCTATCGCCAACATCTGGTTGCGGCGTTCAGCCGGGCCGGAATTGCCGCCGAATTGATGGGCGACCCGGTTCGACCCACAGATTTCGACTACATCATCTGGTCGCCCGCCAGCCCGTTGCAGGACTTCACGCCATTTACCGGTTTGAAAGCCGTTCTCAGCCTTTGGGCGGGCGTCGAAAAAGTCGTGGCCAATAAAACGTTGCGAGTGCCGGTTTGCCGCATGGTGGACCCGGGTCTGACGGCCGGAATGGTCGAGTGGGTCAGCGGCCAGGTCCTGCGCCACCACTTGGGCCTCGACCAGCATATCCTGCACAAGGATGGTGTCTGGCGGCACCACTTGATACCCCCGCTTGCGGCCGGGCGGCATGTCGGTATTCTTGGTCTGGGCGCATTGGGAACGGCCTGTGCCAAGTCGTTGCGCAGGCTGGGCTTCCAGGTTTCCGGCTGGAGCAGACACCAGAAAAAACTGCGGTCGGTCACCTGCTTCGCGGGTGAATCCGGTTTGCGATCGATACTGGCCAGGTCCGAAATTTTGGTGCTGCTTTTGCCTTTGACCGCGGCAACGGAAAATTTGTTGAATGCTGAACGATTTTCCCGGATGCGGGCGGGCGCTTTCCTTGTCAACGCCGGCCGCGGCAAGCTGATCGACGACGATGCCCTGATCGGGGCGCTGGACGCAGGCCAATTGACGCACGCGACACTTGATGTTTTCCGCCAGGAACCCTTGCCGCCAGACCACGCGTTCTGGTCACACCCAAAAATCACCGTCAGTCCGCATGTCGCCGCCGAAACCCGTCCGGAAACCGCCGTGAACGTCTTGGTTGCGAATATTGGGCGCAGTTTGAACGGGCTTGCTTTGCTGAATGTGGTGGATCTGGCCGAAGGCTACTGAAATTGCCCGATGTTTCGTTTGCCCCACCAAGGGCGATACCTTATCTGAATGCCAGTCAGGAGTATGGAGCAACCGAATGACCCGCGTTTGGACTTTCATTGCCGAGTATTCGCTCTTGTTGATTGCCGGCGCAATTCTGGCGCTTGTCTGGGCCAATATCGACCCCCAGGGCTACCACTCCATTGTCGATTTCGTTCTGCTCAGTGGTTCCTGGGTCGGCGAATTGGCGGTCGAAGGCGCCGGTTCGCCGGCGCGAACCCTGACACTGCGCTATCTGGTGAATGGCGCTTTCATGGCCTTGTTCTTTGCCGTTGCCGGCAAGGAAGTCTGGGAGGCGATAATTCTCGAAGGCGGGCCCTTGCGCGGTCGCAAGGCCGCGACCCCGCTGATTGCCACCCTTGGCGGCATGGCCGGCCCGATTGCGGTGTATCTCGGTCTGGCCGCGCTGATGGGTTCGCAAACCTTTGATGCCGTTGCCCGCGGCTGGGCGATTCCAACGGCAACCGATATCGCCTTTTCCTATCTGGTCGGGCGCGTGGTGTTTGGCGCCGGACATCCGGCAATCCGCTTTTTGCTGTTGTTGGCCATCGCCGATGACGCGGGCGGGCTGCTGATCCTGGCACTGTTCTATCCAACCGCTGCGCTGGCTCCGATTTGGCTGGTCCTGTCACTGGCTGCCGCGCTTGCTGTATTTGCCGTTTTCAATCGGCTGCCGCGCTATCTTGACCAGGGCAAATCGCACCGCCCGGCATCGACCTGGGTCAGAACCAACTTGTCGTTCTGGCCCTATCTCGGCGCCGGAATTGTATCGTGGTACGCCTTTCAGCAAAGCGGCATTCACCCGGCACTGGGATTGCTGCCGATCATCCCGGCCATTCCGCAGGCCGATCGCGACTTTGGGATCTTCGCCGCCACCGAACGCGGGCACAAAGACATCCTGAATTCCGTCGAGCACGCTTTGAAATTGCCGGTCCAGATTATTCTGTTCGCGTTCGGCTTTGCCAACGCCGGGGTCGAGTTTTCGGCAATCGGCCCGGCAACCTGGCTGGTTCTGCTCGGCCTGCTCGTCGGCAAACCGGCGGGTATCTTGTTGTTTGGCTGGTTCGCGGCGCGGTGCTTGCACCTGGGTCTGCCCGATGGCATGCAAACCAAGGACCTGTTCGTCTTGGGCTGCGTGGCCGCCATCGGCTTTACTGTCGCACTTTTTGTCGCAACCGTCGCCTTCCCGGCCGGCCCGACCCAGGACGCGGCAAAGATGGGCGCCCTCTTCAGCTTAGGTGCGGCAATCTTCGCGACAATGGCCGGAAAAATTCTCGGCGTGCGCAGGGTGCCGGCCTGATGCGGCGCGGTGGATCACGTTTCAGCCTGGCAAATTCAAATGATTGAATTTCGCAACGTGTCGAAATCTTTCTGGACCGGTATCCAGCGCAAGGTCATTCTTGACCAGGCAAGCTTCCGCGTCGAAATCGGCAATTCGCTGGGTATCCTGGCGCCGAACGGCACCGGAAAAACCACGCTGATCAACATGATGGCCGGCCTCGAAAAGCCCGACGAAGGCGAGATCGTCCGGACCTCGCGCATCTCGTTTCCACTGGGATTCATGGGCGGCGTGAACCCGATCCATTCCGCGGCCGAAAACGCCCGATTCATTGCCCGCCTGTACGGAATGGAGCCCGATCACGTCGAGGCATTCTGTCGCTATCTTGTTGACATAAAAGAATATTTTGAGATGCCCGTTGCCACATTTTCGTCAGGTATGCGCAGCCGGTTTAACTTCGCCCTGCTTTTGGCCCTGGAATTCGACATCTATCTGATCGACGAGGGCATGCCGGGCGCATTCGACCAGCGTTTTGCCGTCAAGGCAGGGTGGATGCTGCGGGAAAGACTGGCAAACTCTACTGTCGTCATTGTGTCGCACAGTGCGGAAATTCTGAAAATGTATTGTGACAAGGGCGCGGTCCTGCGCGATGGTACGTTGCACATGTTTGACAGTTTGGAAGCGGCAGTGGACGTTTATGCGCATGAAACCTGAAAAACGTATCTTGCTGCTGGGCGACGACGCGCGGACATTCGGCCGCGAGGTGGCCGAGCCGGTTGGTCCGCGCAAAAAGATCGCGCCGCGGTTTTTGCGCCGCGCCAAGCGTCGCGCCGAACTTCTTGGTCTTGCGCCCAAAGACGATTATGAGGCTGTGGACCTGTTGCTGCAAGAAGGAATTGACATTCTGGCGACCGACCCGCCGCGCCCAAGCGCAAGCCAACCCGCGTCCGTTGCGGCAGAAACGGCAGACAAACCCGTTCTTGTTGCTGATCCGGCCGAGCGGCAGCGCGAGATTGCCCGCATCCAGCGCGATCTGGTCAAACGGCGGCGGCGGCGGCTCGGCCGGCTTGTGGCCAAACTGGCGTTTTTTGTCATGTTGCCGACGTTGCTGGTCGGCTGGTACTACACCACCGTGGCGACACCGATGTATGAAACCCACACCGAATTCGTCATCCAAAAGGCCGACCCGGCGGCGGCGGCGACCGGATTGTCGGGATTGCTGTCCGGGACGGCATTGGCCACGTCGCAAGATTCGATCATCGTGCAGGGTTATCTGACCTCGCGCGAGGCGATGCAAAGGCTGGATGCTGATCTCGGGTTTCGCAGCCATTTTTCCGCCAGCGCCATCGACCGGCTGCAACGACTGACACCGGAGGCCTCTGACGAGGCCGCTTACAAATTGTTCAGCGATATGATCACGGTTGGATTTGATCCGACCGAAGGCATCCTGCGCATGTCTGTGATCGCGGCATCCGCGCAGGATTCGCAACAATTTGCCAACGCTCTGGTCAGTTACGCCGAGGAGCGGGTTGACCAGATTTCCCAGCGTGCCCGCGAAGATCAGATGCGCGGCGCCAAAGAGAGTTATGACGAGGCCGAAAC
>JAYTCN010000161.1:0-1898 GCA_043736475.1 Paracoccaceae bacterium | reverse complement strand
CCCGCTTGGCCGGAGGTATCAATGGAGCGATCAGGAACCATTCGTCGTCCGTCAGATCGCTCGGGTAACGCAATTTGCTCCGGTCGTGACGGGCGCGGGCTTCGGTCGTCCACATGGCAGCCTCGCTGGTCGGTCTGCGCCAGTGACTCACACTTCAGTCGAGCCGGACAACCCTGTTTTTTGGCCGCTAAACCAGTCGATTCAAATGATTCAAAAACCTTCCGGACGGACACTCAGGCCTTGAACGCACAACTCTCAACGGCTTGAACGGCTACCTGGGCAGTTACGAAAAAACTTTTGTCCATTTTGTTCCGGGCCACCTGTTCAGGCTTTTATTATGGTTCCAGCGTCGTCGTGCTCTCCAGATCGCGCTCGACCGCACCTCGGTCGAGATGCACCACGTGGTACTCGCCCTTCACGAACGGCTCGAACTGGTCGCGATAATGCGGGCTGCCGGGCATACCGGAATTGCCGATATTCTGCACCGCCAGAAACTCCCGCGGCTGCGCGAAATCCGCCACAATCCGATACTCCGCCCCCGAACTCGCGGCATGCGGCGGCAGCTCGCCGCCGGTGTTGCGCACCGTGTGCGAGCCGCCATCGATCGCCGCCGGCCCGATATCGAAATCGGCGGCCAGCTCGGCATTGGTGATCGGATGCTTCCAATGCGCCACATGCACCCTGCCCCAGTTCCACCCCGCGGGGTCCGCCCCCAGCCGTCCGCGCAACGTCGCCATGCTCTGCTGTGCCGCCCGCACCGCCGCCGCCCTTGTGCCGCCCGGAAAATACGCCAGCCCGGGATTGGCCAGCAAATGCACGCACAGATTGGTCTGCTGCACCGCCAAATCCAACAACCGCGGCGCCACATGCACCGCCAGCGTCCCGCGTTGCCAGTGGAACATGAACGTCTCGAACACCGTCGCCGCCGCACTGGCCGTAGTGTAGAAAAAATCCCACCCCGCCAGCAGCCCCGCCACCGCCTCGGCATCGGCATCGCCGCTGCCCTTCAGCAGCGCCACGATATCCGGCGCCGACCGCTCGGCCCGCACGCTCTTGACATCGTTCTGCAAAGCAATCGTGTGCGCCCGGTCCGCCTTGCTGCCGTCAAATGCCTGGTCGATCCGAATCCCGCGATGCCCCTGCGAATACGCGCCATAGATTGGATACTTGTAGCCCGGCTCGACAATCCGCTGATTGGCGCTGGCAACAAACCCGCTCGCCGGATTATAGCGGTTCGGCAGCCCGTCAAACGGAATATATCCCAGCCACCGATCAGCGGGATTGCCGGCATCGCGCACCCCCGCCGTCGCCCGCCCACGGATCGGCACCCGCCCGGCCATCTGATACCCGGCATTGCCCTTTGCATCGGCATACACCCAGTTGAACACCGCCACCGACCAGTCGCGCAGCGCGTCGCGGAACTCATCCCAGTTCTTCGCCCGCCCGACATTGATGCTGGCGCGGATATCGTCCAGGTGCTCCGCCCCCACCCAGCGCAACGAGGTCGCGGGATCGCCACCCTCGGCCATAGTTGGAATGATCGCATTCACCACCGGCCCGCGCACCGTCGACCGCACCACCAGCGCCCGAATCGCATCCCCCTTCACCGGGATCGACACCACCCGCTCGTCAAACCGCCGCCAGGAATCCCCATCGCGATACCGCCCGCCATCCGCCGGATCGACCTCCTCGCGGTAAAGATCACGCGTCATCGCCATGTTGTTGGTGATCGCAAACGCAACGGTCCCGTTGCTCCCCCACCACAACCCCGGCATCCCCACCGGCCCTGCACCCGCCGCGTCATCCTCCGGCCCATGCAGCCCATACTCGTACCATGACGACGGCACCCAGAACGGCTGGTGCGGATCCCCGGCCAACAGCGCATGCCCGCCCGCCCG
>JAYTCN010000160.1:0-4589 GCA_043736475.1 Paracoccaceae bacterium | reverse complement strand
AATCCTTGGGTCAAAGGCTCTTCAATGTCAGCATCACCACGATTCCGGTCAAGATCAGCGCACAGCCCATCGCCTCGACCCGGTCGATCTTTTCGCGGAAAATCAGCGCCGAAGTGGCAAATGCGAACAACATTTCAACCTGCGCCAGGGCTTTGACCACGGCGGCATTCTGCAGGGTCATCGCCATGAACCAGCCCAAGCTGGCGGTCGCACCGGCCATTCCGACCAGCAAAGACGGCCTCCAGGCCTTTAAAATAAGGGAAAATTGCGTCGGTTCGGTGCGCGAACAGGCGGTGCCGACGGCAAAATTGCGGAACGAAAACAGGCGGATCAACAGAAACGTCGCCCCGATCTGCGCCAGTACGCCAACCAGCATCCACAGCAGGAACCGGGCGGATATTTTCGGGAATTCAAAGCCAAACCCGAAATGGAGGACAAAAACCAGCCCGACAGCAAACGGCATTCCGAAACCAAAGCGCACGAACGTCGCGCCGGTCGTTCCCATCGCCGCTTTCAGGTGCCGTTGCAGCCCGGAACGCAGGTTTTGCAACAACGCCGCAACCAAGGTTATCGGTATCCAAAGTTCCATGGTTATTTTCCGGATTGGCGATGCCAACCCCCAGGTCGTCCGCCGCGCCGGCACAAGCCTAACCGGCCGGGCAGCCCTGGATATCCACCGCATAGTCTTCGCCGATCAGGGTCAATCGAATCGCTGATCGGTCCAAAACCCAGCCGCCTTCGCCATAAAATTGCAGCGGAGCCTCGGCAATCAGGACATTTCCTTCGGTCCAGGTCGTTGCCGCATCGGCCCAGAGGTCGGACGAGCCGGGTTCAAATATGGTCGCCGGTGCGCCAACGGAACGGCTTTTCAGGGCAATTTCTGCTCTGATTACATAATCCTCGTCCGATGGCACGATACTGCAACTGGCCGAGATAACCCCGCCCGACCCCGCCGCGACCGGTGCCCGATCAAGCGCGGACTGGATCAGGCGAACATTGGCGGCAGGTGACGCCGGCAGCAGTTGGACCGCGAAAAACGCTTGCGCGGGTATGCAAATTTCCCGGCAAACACCAAAGGTGAAATCGAGCGCGATATCAACGGGCCGACCAGCATGGTCCGGTGTTATCCTGACCGGAAAGACAGCGTCACCGTGGTAACCGATCGATTGCAGCCCGGCGACGATTTCGACCTCGGGCGCCGGAAACAGAACCTCGGCAGCGCCGAGGTTTTTCGATCCGACCCAGTTGAAATTCGGCGGAATGCCGGCGGCGCCGGGAACCCGCCAATAGGTTTTCCACCCGGGCTCAAGTTCGATACGGACCGCCGCAATTATCGTGCCGCTGCTTTCTGTCCAACCCGGCAGAAAACTGACCGTGCCGTAGTTGGTGCCCTGGGCTTTCGCAGCCAGGCCGCCAATGGATAGCAACAGGGTCAGGCAGATCACACGCACGGACAGGCCCCTTTTTTCGCTGGCAAAGCCCACATGCACTTCTTTTGCCGAAACGAAAAGCCGCATGTCTGCCGGACACGCAGTCTTGAAATGGCCGTGTTCAAAGAGCATCCTCAGCGCATGAAGAAAAAGGACGACGCTTCTTATCTCGATGGCCAACTGCTGGTCGCCATGCCCGGTATGGGCGACCCCCGTTTTGAGCGGACGGTCATCTTCGTGTGCGTTCATTCCGAACGCGGTGCCATGGGACTGATCATCAACCGTCCGGCGAATGATTTGAGCTTTGCCGATCTGATGGACCAACTGGATATCCGCGGCAGTGCCCGTGTCCCCGACAGCAAGGTGCATTTTGGTGGCCCGGTTGAAAATGTGCGTGGTTTTGTTCTGCACTCGGCCGATTATGGCGACCCGGAATCGACGATGAAGGTCAGTGACCAGTTCGGCATGACCGCCTCGCTTGATATCCTGAAGGATATTGCCGGGGGCAAAGGACCGGCAAACGCAATCTTGGCGCTGGGTTACTCCGGGTGGGGACCGGGCCAGTTGGAAAACGAGATCAAGGCCAACGGTTGGCTGACCTGTGCTGCCAACGCCGACATCGTGTTCGACAAGAAAGACAATGACAAATGGACAGCGGCGCTGCACAGCATCGGCATCGATCCGAGGTTGCTGTCAAAGGAAGGTGGCAGGGCCTGAGCCTTGCCGCGGGGCGGCGGCACGCCGAAGTCGATCATTGATCGCCCGCCCGATACCAATGTCAGGAATTCGCGCGACCGCGACCCTTGAAATATTGTCTTTCGCGGCCGCAGCGTCAATTTCGCGCAGAAAGGCAAACAGATTGGCCGCCGCTTCGTGCAGGTCTTTGCCGGGCGACAAGTTTCGCGACAGAACCGCAAGGGTTTCCGGACCAAATCCAAGCCAGGCTTCGTCGGGTTGCGGATTATCGGCGTCAAGACGCAGGCTGACGCCCGGAGCGTAATGCGATTCCAGTTGGCCAGGGGCAATGATCCTGGCGTCAGAATGACGGGCGAGCTGCATATCGAGGCACTGCTCGATGGCCTCGGCGGGAAGTCCGCCGGCACGCAATAGAACCGGCCCATCGGCAGCAAAGCCGATGATCGTTGACTCCAGCCCGACCTGGCTTTTGCCACCGTCCAAGATTCCATCAATGCGTCCCCAAAGCCCGTCAACAACATGCTGTGCCGTTGTCGGGCTGATCTTGCCCGACAAGTTTGCCGACGGAGCAGCCACAGGTCCGCCGAAAGCCTTTAGCAGAGCCTGCGAAACCGGATGCGCAGGAACCCGCAAACCAACGTGCGGTAGTCCGGCCGACACCAGCGTCGTCAGGCCGGAATTCGGTTTTTCGGGCAGAACGAGCGTTAAAGGTCCGGGCCAGAAGGCATTTGCCAGCGCGCCAGCCATCGAATTGAAATCTGCCAGCTTTCGAGCGGCCCCGATGGAAGCAACGTGGACGATCAATGGATTGAAAGATGGCCGGTCCTTGGCAGAAAAAATTGCCGCAACCGCAAGAGGATTGCCGGCATCAGCGCCGAGCCCGTAGACTGTCTCGGTAGGAAAAGCGACCAATCCACCGCGCCGCAAGACAGCGGCGGCGGCCGGAATCCCTTCCGGGGCTTGCCAGGTCAGCGTCTCGAGGCTGTTGGTCATCTACCGGCGTTTCCCTTGTGGGGTTCTCATTGTCAAATTAGGCTGGCGTCGTCGCTGCCCCCATAACCGCTTCGGCCTGCGGGCGCAAAGGCTGTTGCCGGAATCAGGAGAATCCCGATGTCGTATCGTGCACCTGTCGCGGAAATCCGGTTCGTTCTGGATCTCCTCGGCTGCGAAAGGTTGGCGGAGACCGAAGCATTTGCCGAAGCTGGCCGCGACGTCGTGGATTCGGTGTTGAATGAAGCGGCCAAGATTGCCGAATCGGTGATGGAGCCGGTTCAGCGATCCGGAGACACGCATCCGGCAAGATTGGAAAACGGCATTGTCCGGACATCCCCGGGTTATGCCGAGGCATTTCGCGCCATCGCCGATGGTGGTTGGATCGGCATTACGGCCGACCCCGAATTCGGCGGAATGGGCCTGCCGCTGATGGTGGCAACCTGTGTCAACGAGATGATGTCAGCGGCCTGCCTGTCGCTTCAGCTTGCGCCCTTGATGGCGCAAGGCCAGATCGAAGCACTCGAACGCCACGCCTCGGGTCAGCTGAAGGCGCTTTATTTGCCAAAACTCATTTCGGGCGAATGGACGGCGACAATGAATCTGACCGAAGCGGCCGCCGGTTCGGATGTAGGGGCGTTGCGCAGCAAGGCAGAACCCAATGGCGACGGCAGCTATGCTGTCAGCGGACAAAAAATATTCATCACCTGGGGTGACCACGATGTGACGGAAAATATTGTCCATCTGGTGTTGGCACGCCTTCCCGGCGCAGGCGCCGGAACCAAGGGGATTTCTTTGTTCCTGGTGCCGAAGTTTCTGCCCGATATGGCCGGAAACCCCGGCCAAAAGAACAATCTGAGGGCGATTTCACTGGAGCACAAGCTGGGCCTGCACGGATCGCCGACCGCAGTCATGCAATACGACGCGGCAAAGGGCTGGCTTGTCGGCGACCTGGGCGGCGGAATGGCTGCCATGTTCACGATGATGAACAATGCCAGGCTGGGCGTCGGCGTCCAAGGTCTTGGTGTGGCCGAGGCTGCTTACCAAAAAGCCTTGGCCTTTGCGAGCCAGAGGGTGCAAGGCAGGCCATTGACAAGCGGTAGCGGCGCGATCATCGACCACGCGGATGTGCGCAGAATGTTGCTGCGGATGCAGTCGCTGACCGCCGTTTCGCGTGCCATCTGCCTCGATTGTGCGTTGAGTCTGGATTTGGCCAAGGCGACGGACGAGGCAGTTTGGGCTGACCGCGCGGCGTTTCTGACCCCAATTGCCAAGGCCTTTGGCACCGATAGTGGTTGCGCGGTGTCCGACCTCGGTATTCAGGTTCACGGCGGAATGGGCTTTGTCGAGGAGACCGGCGCCGCCCAATACTGGCGCGACGTAAGGGTGACGGCAATATATGAGGGCACCAACGGCATTCAGGCCATGGACCTTGTCGGACGCAAGTTGGCCGATGGTGGCAAGGCTGGTTTC
>JAYTCN010000159.1:0-10763 GCA_043736475.1 Paracoccaceae bacterium | reverse complement strand
CCATCCGGCTGGCCTGCATGATGCGGGTGGTGTCGATGCCGGTACGGAAGGGCATGATGTCGTTGCGCACCCGCATGGCCATCACCACCTCTTCCAGTGCTGTATTGCCGGCGCGCTCGCCAAGGCCGTTGATCGTGCATTCGATTTGGCGGGCCCCCGCGACAACAGCAGCCAATGCGTTGGCCGTGGCCATGCCGAGGTCGTTGTGGCAATGGGTGGCGAAGATGACCTTGTCGGCGCCGGGAACCCGTTCCAGCAGCATGGCAATCAGCGCTGCACTTTCGGCTGGAGCCGTGTAACCGACGGTGTCAGGAATGTTGATCGTCGTGGCCCCGGCTTTTATGGCGGTTTCGACGGTGCGGCACAGGTAATCATGCTCGGTTCTGGTCGCATCCATCGGCGACCATTGCACGTTGTCGCACAAGTTGCGGGCATAGGTGACCGTTTCCTCGATACGCATGATCATGGCATCTTGCGAAAGCTTGGTGATGTCACGATGGAGGGGCGATGTGCCGATAAAAGTGTGAATCCGGGGTCTGCGAGCGCGTCTGATCGCATCCCAACAACGATCGATATCGGTGAAATTGGCCCGGGCCAGCCCGCAGATGACGGCCTTGACGGCCATTTCCGAAATCCGGCTGACCGCTTCGAAGTCGCCTTCAGAAGCGATGGGAAACCCGGCCTCGATGATGTCGACGCCCATATCATCGAGCAGTGCCGCAATTTCCAGTTTTTCATCCAGACTCATCGTCGCACCGGGCGACTGCTCGCCGTCGCGCAACGTGGTGTCAAAGATCAGGACCTGGTCCTGGTGTGATGTATCGGTCATTTTCGTGTTCCCTGGCGTTCGGAGATTTCTGGCGCGTCCGACAATCCTCTGAGCGCGCGCGCCGTTGTCCCGGCTCGCTCAGAGGCGGCTAAGGAGCAGCAGCGCTATGCGGGCAGTGCCCGGCGAGATCGATACGATCTGGATCATGGGCGCCACTATATGGGCAAGTTTGCGGAAGGGAAGGGGTATCGGGGTGGATGGCGAAAATTTCTACCGGATTTCACGCGTGCAATTTGACCTAAGTATTTGATATTGTTAAGGTACCATATGTTCAATTAACCAGATGTTTTCGGATTCGGCGGGGCGCGATTGAAGGATTTTCACGAAAATCCTTCCAGGGCGCGAAATCTTTCGGTGCCGGTTTTGGCTTCCGGCGGGGATATTTGCCGCGATCAGAAAACCCACGTCCTGCCGCCAAAAAGGTTAATTCGGCCAGAAAGTTGTGAGAAAAACACGTGAATTTTGCCGCTTTTGCCTCGGTTTTCGGGGGAGTTATCGCGGTTTTCGAGGCGCGTTAACGATTGGTGCGGTGCGGCAAAGCGGGACCGGCAATTCCGGCTGTTGAACGTGCTGGATGACTTCAACCGCGAAGGGCTGGGCATCGAGGTCGACTTCCCGCTGCCCGCCGAGCGGGTCATCCGGAGCCTGAACCGCATCATCGAATGGCGCGGCAAGCCCGGGACCATAAGGGTGGACAACGGCCCGGAATACATCAGCGGCAAACTGATGGAATGGGCCGGGAAACGGAACATCGCCCTACAGCATATCCAGCCCGGAAAGCCGCAGCAGAACGCCTATATCGAGCGTTACAACCGCACGGTCAGGCACGAATGGCTGGACCGGCACATCATCGAGAACATAGAGGAGGCCCAGGAATTCGCCACCAAATGGCTCAGGACTTATAACAACGACCGCCCGAACATGGGCATCGGCGGTATCACACCCGTCCGGAAACTAGAAACGGCTGCGTAAGTTCTACGATCGCACCCCCTCAAAAACGGGGGGATTACCGATTCTGCGGACCATCTCGCCCCAGTCGGCGTCCGGTTTGATCGACAGATGGTTGACGATGGCGTGCATCGGGTTGTCCTTTGATTACTGGGTCGACTGTGGTCCTGTATTCAGGAGCAGAGGTGCTTTCAAGCACGCGGCCTATTCGGGCAGTCGGGTTTCCACATAGTCGCGTTTGCCCATCCGGGCCAGCAAGGCTGCGGCCCGGGCGCGGCGTTCCGGCGACAGAGGCACGGCGGTGTTTTCGTTGGCGGTGGTGCTGCCCTTGTGAGCGTCCTGTTCAAAGGCGCGCATCGCCGTGGCCAGATGCTCGGTCGATACGCCGCAACCGGCAAGCAGCCGTGCGGTTTCGGCGGCCCGGTTCTGGTTGAGGTCGGTATAGTGGATCGCGGTGAACTTCATGCCGCGCCGCAGCGCCCGCAGATACCCTTCGATCCGCAGGTCCCACATCAGGGTGTGAAATTCGGTGCCGATGATCGGGCCGTGGTCGGGGGCGAACGTGTCCTCCAGCACGGAAATCGGGGTTCCCACCATCAGAAAATCCCACAAATCGCGCCAGTATTCGGTGTCGGAGAGCACCAGTGCCGGGTCCTCGATCCGCTGTTCGAATTTACTGATCGAATTGGCCCAGCCGATAAGGTCGCGATACATGAACACGTTGCGCGATTGCGGGAAGGCCTGCTGGCAGAACTCGGCGATCAAGGTCGCCTCACTGCGGGTTTTGATGATGATCGACTCCTGGGTGCGGCCTTTGGGCGGGCGACAGGTCCAGAGCGTGGCGGCCCGCAGCAGATCGACCAGTTCGGCACGGTCGTATTTCAGGCGCACGGTGGCGATGTTGCTGAGGTAATCCGGCTCTGACAGGCTCCAGACCTCGGGCAATTGAGCGAAGATACGGCTGGCCAAAGTCGAGCCGCAGCGCCCGGTCGAGAACAAAAAGGACAGATTGGCCGGTGGGGTGATCGCTCGGCTGGCCACCACGAAAGCGTCGAGATCAAGGATCGTGGCGCGAAGGGCGAGTTTGTACTGGTCGAGAAACACGAAAGGCGCAACCGACAGATCGCTGTCCGGCGGCATCTCGACCAGCATCGCCTTGCCTTGCGCCATATCCAGCGCGTAGAGCGTCCAGTCCGGCGAGGCGAGCAGCGTTTCGGTGCCGATCTGCCCCTGCGGGGTCAGGGCGAAATCGTCGAGGCTGGTTGGAAAGAAGTCGTTCGGTTTCTTTGGCGCGGCGATGAGAAACAGATCGGCGTTCATGCGGAGGCTTTCATAGAGGGCAGACGGGTTGCGGCCCCTATCCTTCGTTCGGATTTTGGTTTTTTGCAAGGCTTGGCTGGTTCCATGGAACGAACCGACCTTCAGGACAGCCAGCCGCAGGCTGGGGTTCGCCGCGCCATTTTGGCTGCAACGCTTCCCGGATTCGGTGGGATGAATCCCACCCCACTCACTTGTTGTCAAACGGTGCGCGTGAATGCGCGCCCTACGGCGTGCTGTCCGCCGCTTCCGCCGCGGCCTCGGCTTCGGTCGCCTGTTGACCATCAGCCCAGAAACCGTCGTGTTCCTGGCCGCTGGCGTATTTCATGATGCCGCGGCCCTGACGCTGGCCCTTGCGGAAAAAGCCCTCGTAAACATCGCCATTGGCATATTTGGCGACGCCTTCGCCGTCGATTTCGCCCGCCTTCCAGCCGCCGTTATATTCGAACCCGTCAGCCATGGTGATGGTGCCCAGACCGTCGCGCTGACCGGCAACAAATCCACCGGTGTAGATGGTGCCATCGGCATAGGTCGCCACGCCCTCGCCATCGCGCAGACCGTCTTTCCAGTCACCGGAATACTGGTAGCCGTCCTGATAGGTCATTTTGCCTTTGCCGTGGTTCTTGGCGTTCTTGAATTCGCCTTCATAGACCAGACCATTCTGGTAGCGGGCAATGCCGGTGCCTTCGATCACGCCATTGGCCCAAGCGCCTTCGTAGGATGAACCATCCTTGTAGATGATCTTGCCTTGCCCATTGGCCACATCGTTGAGCAGCGATCCGGTGTAGATCGAGCCGTCGGGATAGGTCACCGTGCCGGTACCCTCGATGCGGCCCTGGACCCAGTCGCCAACATAGGCATAACCATCGGCGCCTTTGAATGACCCTTGCCCGTTGCGCTGGTCAGCGGCGAATTCACCCTCGTAGACATCGCCATTGGTAAAAGTCGCAACCCCTCGGCCCTGTTTCTGGCCATCCACCAACTGGCCCTCGTATTTGTCGCCGTTTGCCTGGATCAGGATTCCGCTGCCGTTGATTTGCCCGGCTTTCCATTCGCCAACATAGGTCAGGCCATCGGCCAGCGTCAGCTTGCCCTGGCCTTCGCGTTTTCCGGCAATCAAAGCGCCTTCATAGATCGCCCCGTCGGGATAGGTAATCTTGCCTTGACCCTCTTGTTCGCCGTTTGCCCAGGCCCCGGCATAAATAAACCCGTTCGGGCTGGTCATCGTGCCGCTGCCGTGGTGTTTTGCGTTCAAAAAGTTGCCGTCGTAGCGAACGCCGTTGGCATAGATGGCAATGCCCTTGCCGCTGATCTTGCCCTCCAGCCAGTCGCCCTCATAGGTGCCGCCGTCGGCGAAAGTGATCTTGCCCTTACCTTCGGGGCGGCCATTGACGAATGCACCCTTGTAGACCGAGCCGTTGGGGAATTTGGCACTGCCTTCGCCCTCGATCCGACCTTCGATCCAGTTGCCGCTGTATTCGTAGCCGTTGGGCAAACGATAGGTCCCCTGGCCATGTTGTTTGCCATTCAGGAACTCGCCTTCATAGATGCCACCGGTATCGTATTGTTTGGTCTGGACTGTCGTCTCCTGGCCCGACGCACCGGGACCAAGGGCAAGGCCAATTGAAATGGCGGCAACAAAGACCAAACTCGAATGCGTCACATCGTCCCCCTTGGCCAAAGGCCAAACCCGGCGCGACCGGTGAACCCGGCGCGGTTACTTGTCGCAAGTCTAGATAACGGTCGCTGCACTGACAACGCTTTTGTCTGATACGCCGGTCAATGCGCAAGCGGTCGCCACTTGTGTGGCCGGACACTGCCGGGTTATCCCGGAGCAATCGAACCCGAAAGGATACCTGCGTGGCTGAAACGTTTCGCATGACTTTGGCCCAGCTCAATCCAATCGTTGGCGATATTGCTGGAAATTCAGCCAAAGCCCGGCAAGCGTTCTTGCTAGGGCGCAAGGCCGGGGCGGATTTCGTCGGAGCCCCCGAAATGTTTCTGGTCGGCTATCAAGCGCAGGATCTGGTAATAAAACCGTCGTTTCTGCAGGCGATAAGCAGAGAAATTGAGGCTTTGGCGCAAGATTGTGCCGACGGGCCGGCGCTGGGTATCGGGGCACCGGTCCGCGAGGACGGCAGGATATTCAACGCCTATTTTGTTCTGCAGGGCGGCAGGGTTGCGGCCCGTGTACTGAAACATGAATTGCCCAATACTCACGTGTTCGATGAACACCGATATTTCAGCTCCGGCCCGATCTCCGGCCCGGTTCAAATCGGACCGGTCAGACTGGGTATACCGATCTGCGAAGATGCCTGGCACGCGACGGTCTGCGAGACTTTGGCCGAGACAGGGGCCGAAATCCTGTTCGTTCCCAACGGATCACCCTATTATCGCAACAAATTCGACCGCCGCATTCAGACGATGCTGAACCGGGTGGTCGAGACGGATTTGCCGATGGCCTATCTCAACATGACCGGTGCCCAAGACGATCAGGTCTTCGATGGCGGGTCGTTTGTTCTGAACGCGGGCGGCCATCTGGCAATGCAGCTGCCCGTATTTGACGAATGCGTCTTCAATGTTGATTTTACCCGATCGGCCAACGGCTGGCACGCCGCCGAGGGTGAGAAGGCGGTTCATCCCGATGCCTGGGAACAGGATTACCGGGCGATGGTGCGGTCCTTGCAGGACTATCTGGAAAAGTCCGGGATAGGCAAAGTCTTGCTGGGACTATCGGGCGGCATCGACTCGGCATTGGTCGCGACAATTGCCTGCGATGCAATCGGGGCCGACAACGTGGGCTGCGTGATGCTGCCGTCGGTCTTTACCGCGCAATCCTCATTGGACGACGCGCAAGAGGTGGCAACCGCGTTGGGCTGCCGGCTGGATATGGTGTCAATCAGCGCAGCGCATTCTTCGGTCCTTGCTTCGCTGGCTCCGCTGTTTGCCGGCGCCAAGCCGGGCACAACCGAAGAAAATATCCAGTCAAGGTTGCGCGGGTTGATACTGATGGCGCTGTCCAACAAGTCTGGCGCAATGCTGTTGACTACCGGGAACAAATCCGAGGTCGCGGTCGGTTACTGCACGATTTACGGCGACATGGCGGGTGGCTACAACCCATTGAAAGACCTTTACAAGACGCGGGTGTTTGCAACGTGCCGCTGGCGTAACGCCAATCATCGTTCCTGGATGAAAGGCCCAAAAGGCATGGTAATTTCGCCCAGGATCATCGACAAACCCCCGACAGCGGAGTTGCGTTTGAACCAACGCGACGACGACAGTTTGCCGCCCTATCCCGTGCTTGATGCGATTCTGGAAATTCTGGTCGAAGACGAAGGATCAGTCGCGGATTGTGTGGCCACGGGTTTTGATCGGCGGACGGTAAAAAAGGTCGAAGCCTTGCTCTACGGTGCCGAGTGGAAACGGTTTCAGGCGGCGCCCGGCACCCGACTTTCACGCCGGGCATTCTGGCTGGACCGGCGATATCCATTGGTCAATCGCTGGCGTGACGAGAGCTGAGCTATTCGGTCCAATCGTCAATTGCCCGGATATCCTCGTCGGTCCAACCCAGATGATGGGCGATTTCGTGGACCAGGATGTGCCGGACCAGATCTGCAAGCAAGACGTCGCCGCGCTCGGACCATTCGTCCAGAATCGGGCGGCGGAACAGAAGCACGAGGTCCGGAGATACGGGATTATCGGACACCGATTTTTCGGTAATCGGGACGCCCTGATAAAGTCCGGTCAGCTCGAAAGGATCGGTGATATCGAGATCGTCGAGGATATCGTCCGGGGCGAAATCTTCGACCGTGATGACCAGGTCGCGGCAAGCCGCGCGCACCTCGGCCGGCATTTCAGCCAAAGCCTGGTTCGCGAGGTCGACAATGTCGCTGATGGAAGGCGGCAACGCGTGGCGCAAGGCAAAATCCACCGCGAAAACAAGGGACTGTGTCCTGAAGCAAAAACGCGAGCCCGTGGCCCGCGTTTAAAGAATTTTTCGCGATGTTTCTGATTAAGGTGAAGTGCTGTTGTCGCTGCTCGACACGGCCAGAGCAATCAGGCCGATGGCCAGAAGCGGGATCAGCCATGCGCCCGAACCGCCCATTGAACCAGCGGGTTCTTCGACAACTACAGCATCCACCGGAGCTTCGAATACGAGGGCACCGGCATAAGCGGTACCTGCGAAAATAAGGCCTGCGATTGTAAGTTTGATAAGTTTCATCACTGTCTCCGACGCGTTTAACGGGCAGGATCGTGCCAGCCCTGTGATTGACGCCTCGATGAGTAGGTCAAATCATCGAACAAATCAATGCGCGGAATGACAATTTTGCCAAGTCGGCGGGGCGATTGCGGCAATGCAGCAACTATTGACCAGGTCAAGTCGACCGCGGCGCTTTCGTTACAAGCGCGACCGGCGTTCCGGCGCGACCGGCCGCATGATCCGAGCGGCGCGACTTTTTGGAATTGACAATAAAGTCTTCGGGGAATATGATTCAACCTTAAGTAGATTAAATTCAGAAATCAGGCGACGTTCTTCGCCCCAGCGTCTATTATCAAAGCGTTTCTGTGCGACAACAACTTGATACCGAATCTGCTGCGCCGCGCTAAACATATTGACGACACACTTTAACCATTTTTAACGTGGCATAGTTTGACCCAGAAATGGTGATGTTTGGAGCAGTGCCTATGTCAGTATCAGCGCTAACAATGCTCGGGATGACGGCCATATTGTCAGCGTTGCTTGCTTGCCTGACGCTCGCCGTCGGCTTTGGCTTTCTGGCGGCACTGGGAATTTATGCCTTCGGCGGCTCGGCGTGTCTGTTGCTTGTAGCCGCATCAGCCAACCACGAACCGGACGCATTTCGGTCTTACTGATTGTAATCCGCCGCACCGAAATCGCCGCTGCCAGAATGCTGCGAACGCGTCGCCGGTGATTCTGAATGGGCCTTCAGGCATCCATTGGCCTTGACTCGGAAACATCGCCCGGCCCAAAACAATCCCGTGGGGCCGTAGCTCAGCTGGGAGAGCGTCGCGTTCGCAATGCGAAGGCCAGGAGTTCGATCCTCCTCGGCTCCACCAGCTTTCTCAAAGTGCCACGGAAGCCACCGGGAACCCGTTCCGATTGCGCGCTGAAAACCCAGGCCGCAGAAAGTCAGGCCCGCCAGCGCATGTGGTCATTGATCGACCAGTTCGGCAAACCTTGACGGCATGATGTTGGCGCCACACAACAAGACCCCGACTTTTTCTCCCGATTTGGCGGCATAGGCACCGCTGAGCAAGGCCGCGAGCGCCGTTGCACCTCCCGGTTCCACAACAATCTGCATTTCCGACCAAAGCCATCGCATCGCCCCGCGGATTGCATCATCGCTGACCAGTACGGCGCCTTGGACGTATTGCCGGGCAATCGGAAACATCAGCGACCCGGCCAGACTTGCTCCCAGCGAGTCCTGGGCGATCGAATGCGGTTTGATCCGCGTGACTTGCCCGGCCCGCAACGCGTCGTGCAAAGTTGGACAGCCGATCGGTTCGACGCTGACAATCTTGACGCGACGCTGGTACCAGGCCGCGATTCCGCCGATCAATCCGCCGCCGCCGGTCGCGACCAGCAATGTGTCCAGATCCGGACATTGCCGCTCGATTTCGCGACCAAGCGTTCCTTGCCCGAGAATGACGGGAACCTGGTCATAAGCATGGAATCCGCGAGCGCCGAATGCCGCGCAATATTCAAGGCAGGCATCGACCGCGTCCTGATAGGTTGTTCCGGTCTGGTCGATCGCCGCGCCGTAGGAAACGATGCGGTCAACTTTCGATTGTGGTGCATTCGCGGGGACGAAAATCCTGGCGGGCAAACCAAATTCCCTCGCCGCATAGGCGATCGCCGCGCCATGATTGCCGCCCGAAGCCGCCGCGACGCCGCCGGCCGGGCGCTGGATGCCAGCCAGACTTGAAAACGCCCCGCGCGCTTTGAACGAGCCTGTGTGCTGGAGGTGTTCGAGTTTGAAGGTGACGGCTGCCGCAATTCCGCGGACTTTTGCCGCGATAACCGGAGTGGTCCGAATGAACGGTGCAATCCGGACGGCCGTAGCTGCAATGTTTTCCGGGGAAATGTCGGACAATTCGGTTGCCTCGCCGGTCAGGCGGATACGGATTCTACCCGGTATTTCCGATCAGCAGAAGAGTGCCTGCGGCAGGGCTGCCGCAGGCGAAGGCAGAATCAGGCCAGCGCCAGATTGATCGCCGATTCGCGGCCGTCACGGCCTTTTTCAAGGTCGAACGTCACTTTCTGGCCGTCGGGCAGGGTCGACAGACCCGACCGTTCAAGCGCGGAAATGTGAACGAATACGTCTTTCGAGCCTTTTTCCGGCTGGATGAATCCAAAACCCTTGGTGGCGTTGAACCATTTCACGGTGCCATTGGCCATCGTGATGTCTCCTCTCGTGCGCTGCCCGCTTCATGCGGCAGCTTGGTACAGTCAGAGCAAGATCGAGAGACTGTAGCCGTAGAGCAGAACAGTGGGTCGATTGGTAGCTGGACGAGGGGGATATGGGGCAGGATGCGAAAAAACGCAAGAGGCTTGCAAGGCCGGGCAGGATTGCACGGGTGAAATTTGGCGCAAGCTGTTGATAATGCTTACTTGTGCAGTGTGATATTAACCAAATCGAAAGGGTTTGCCAGACGCGGAACAGGGGCGGGTTCGGCGACTTTCGACCCTGTGGGGCCGCCAATGCGGTGTTTCGCCCCGACTCCCTGCAACCCCACAGGCGCGGCAATGCCCGATAATTTGTCACGGTCGGCAAAAAAGCATGGTGATTTTCAGGCCTTTCAGGCGTGTTTATGGCCGTTTTTGACCGGGTTTGCCGGGTTTTTTTACGACGTTAACGATTGCCGGGACCGAAAGCGGCGGTCGACGCATTGCACTTTGCGAAACAATGGCGCGGATTCCGGAATCGCTTCATGCCGCAGCTTTTGGCATTCGCGCTGTATCCGATGGCCATTTTGCCCCGATATTCGCCGACTCCAGACTGGGGCAATAGATGTCGGTCTTCCATTCCGGTTGCGGGATACCGAGCCGTGACAGACAATTGGCGATCATGTCGGGATTGCGCAGAATGCCGGCGAACCGGGTAACCGGAATCGGTCGGGTGTGCGGCTTGTTGTCACTGCCGGGCCTGCCGAGAAAGGACCGGATACGCGCTGCGGAATCGTCGGCCCGGATGAAATTCACCACCAGCAAGTCAGCCGGCCTGTCGGCAAAATAGTCGAGTATCGCCAGGTGATGGACGTTTCGCTGCCGGATCCACGAGGTGACGGCGGCATCGCTGATCGCCCAATTTCCGGTATCGGAATGAATGCCGATTTCGCTGGTGTGGCGGATATGCTCGATCCGGCTGTCGAGCCACTCGTCCAGATCGCGCACGTTGAGGATGAATTTGGAGCGCGGAAACCGGCGGTCGAGGCTGGCGAAATCAATCTCGCTGCCGTCGCTGAACGCCTGGTGCAGATACAAAAGCCGCGCCTGGCCCGGCTTGTTCCACCGTGTCGAATGCAGCGACCCCAGTCCGGTCGATGCGAACACCGAATTGATCGAACTGGTGCCGGTCTTGTTGAAGCCGATGGCAAAGACCTTGGCATAGCTCCGGTCGACGCCCGCCTGCGACAGCAGGGTTCG
>JAYTCN010000158.1:0-1910 GCA_043736475.1 Paracoccaceae bacterium | reverse complement strand
ATGCGCCGCTTGACGTCGTGATCATCGGCGCTGGCTTTGCCGGCCTGTACATGCTGCACCGCCTGCGCGGCGCTGGCTTTCGGGTTCATGGGGTCGAGGCGGCGGATGGTGTCGGGGGCACCTGGTATTGGAACCGCTATCCCGGCGCGCGCTGCGATGTCGAAAGTATGCAGTATTCGTATTCCTTCGATGACAACATCCAGCAGGATTGGTGCTGGACGGAACGCTTTGCGACCCAGCCCGAAATTCTGCGCTACGCGAATTATGTGGCCGACCGGCTGGATTTGCGGCGCGACATCACCTTTCAAACCCGCGTCACCTCGGGGCATTTCGACGAGGCGGCGAACATTTGGTCGCTGAAGACGGATGCAGGCGGCCTCCTGCACGCAACTCATGTGATCACCGCCGTCGGCTGCCTGTCCAGTTCCAACCTGCCGCAGATCGCCGGGATTGACGACTTTCAGGGACGCACAATCCACACCTCGGACTGGCCGCGCGAGGGGGTCGATTTCACCGGTCTGCGCGTGGCAATCATCGGCACCGGGTCATCTGCCGTTCAGGCCATTCCCGAAATTGCCAAGCAGGCCGGGCATCTGACCGTCTTTCAGCGGACGCCGAACTATTCGGTGCCGGCCAAGAATCAACCGCTCAGCGCCGAAACCGTCCAGTGGTGGAAATCGCAATACCCTGACCTGCGCAAGAAGGCGCGGGAAACGATGCGGTCCGGCACGATCTATGACCTGCCAACGCAATCCGCCCTTGCCGCAGACCCGGCCGAGGTCAAAGCCGAGTTTCAGCGGCGGTGGGAAAAGGGCGGTGCGAATTTTGCCTATGCCTTCAACGATCTAATCCTTGACGCGCGCGCCAATGCCCTTGCCGCCGAATTCGTGCGCGACAAGATCCGCGAAACGGTGAGTGACCCCGAGACAGCCGAGGCCCTGTGCCCGACCGACTACCCGATCTTTTGCAAGCGCATCTGCGTCGATACGGACTATTTCTCCACGTTCAACCGTCCGAATGTAACTCTTGTGAACTTGCGCAAGACGCCATTGGACCGCATCACCGCCACCGGCGTCCGCACCAGCGACCTTGACCGCGATTTCGACGTGATCATCTACGCCACCGGCTTTGACGCGATCACCGGATCATTGACCCGGCTTAACCTGACGGGAACCCAGGGGCGCAGCCTGGCGGAAAAATGGGTTGAGGGCCCCAAAGCCTATCTTGGCCTGGTGACCTCAGAATTTCCCAATCTTTTCATGATCACCGGGCCGGGCAGCCCCTCGGTGCTGAGCAACATGATCGTGTCCATCGAACAGCATGTCGACTTTCTGGCTACCCTGTTCGGCCAACTGCGCGACAGGGGCATCGACCGGGTCGAGACGACCACCGCAACCGAGGATGCATGGGCCGTCCATGTCAACGACGTGGCACATCGCACGCTTTATCCAAAGGCCGCCTCCTGGTACATGGGGGCGAATATTGTCGGCAAGCCCCGGGTGTTCATGCCTTATCTCGGGGTGGATGCCTATCGCCGGAAATGCGATGCCATTGCCGCCGAAGGCTATCCCGGCTTTCAGATGACAAAGGCCCGGATGCCGGTCGCAACCGCTTCCTGAAACTGCTGGCGCGACCGGCCTGACCGGGTTGCCGCGTCAGAACTGTCGCGCCCGTGGCCCGGCCATGCCCGCGCCGTCGATCTGATAGGTGCCGCCGTTGCAGAACGCCGCCGCGTCGCCCAACAGAAAGGCGACAAGCGCTGCGACCTCTTCCGGCTTGCCATAACGCCCCGCCGGAATGCCCGCTGTGATGGCCGCGCGGCCCCGCTCCCGATCGTCGGGCGACATCTTTTTTTCCAGGTCGTGGATCATCCTGGTGTCGATCGCGCCGGGGTGAATGGTGTTGACCCG
>JAYTCN010000157.1:0-10846 GCA_043736475.1 Paracoccaceae bacterium | reverse complement strand
TATCCCACCACCTGCCCGTGATCCGGTCGAGCTCCGCCAGTCTCTGTTCGAGTTCGACGGCGGTCATCGAGCGTAGGCGCGCAGTCACCGGATCAAGAATTGCGCCGGTGAAGGTTTTTTCGAGACTTTCAATACGACGGACTGTGTTTTTCATTGCGTGCTCGCTCCAGGTTTGCGATCCGTTCTTCGATTTCTGTGACTTCGAGTGTCCTGCGGAAGGAATCGATCAGTGCCATCACATGGGTGCCTTCGGTCGGTGTCAGGTCGCCAGCGGCTACGGCGGCTATGATGGCAGCTGCCGCCGAAGCGGCATCCCGCAACGATCGCATCACCGGCAAATCGAAAGTCACCGGAGTGTCACGCCGTGGTGGCGTGATCCGTTCCAGACACAAGCGAAGCGCCGTCACGTCGCCTTCCAGCGCCATCGAGACTGCCTTACGGGTCAAAGCCTCGGACTCGCCGTCGAGAAGCGCTTGTGCTGCCAGTGTCGACCGGTGACGTGCGCCCTTCGGTTTTCCTGGATTGCCCGGCGCGAAAGTACCATCTGCCGAGCGACCCGTATTCGGTCCGATATTACCGTCCATGTTGTACATCTTTCAGTTCCCAGATTGGCACAACCCCGGCGCCAAATTGCCCGCGGTAGATTCTGTTGCCGTTGGCGATAATGATCGATCCCGCGGTGACGAACCTGACGGGACCAAAAAATGCGGCACCCATCCGGTCGGGCCGTGCCCAGGGAGCGGTGGGGCACACGCCGAAAAGGGAAACTTCGTCCCAGCCCAGTTCTGCGGCCTTGCGGGCCCAGCCAGCTGAGACAAACCCCCGGGCATTCCGAAGTCTGGCTTCGCTAGCCCGGTCTAAAGTCGAGTGCTCAAGATCCTGCAGTTTTTGGGTCCATTCCCGTTCGACAGCGTCGAACATTTCGCCCAGGGTTGCAAAACCTTGTGCCATCGCGGCCAATTGCTCGGCTTCGGCCTTCGAGAGTTTGCCGTCATACTCGACAATTGCTGCCCGTTCGGCAAATGCGAAAGGATTCGGTTCGATCTGACTGGATTTCAGGGATGCTTTTTTGTGCGCAAAATACGCAATATCCGCAGATTTGCGCCTTGGGTAAATGCCGGATGGTTTTTGCGTATTCTGCGTATTTTGCGGTAGAATTGTCTGGCCCATTTCCGGCACAACTTTCCACTCCCTATTGGCTCCAATTAAGTCTTCGCCAAAGCCAAGGATTTTTTGCCAAGTCATGACCATGCCGCCACGATACTGGGGCGGACCAAGAAGACAGGTGAGGAAGGGCGGCCTGGAGCTTTGACGTTTTCACTGTCCAGAAGCAGAACATAGCCACGCCCTTTCAGGACAGCGAGAGCCTGCTCCATCTTGTCCATTTTTTTGAACGTTCCGCGCAATCCGTCGAAAGCTTCTTTAGCCGTAAAGGAGGCGCGGCGTTTTTTTCCGATCCAGCGCAGCAACCGCTTGGCATTGCCGAAACCCTCATCCGCTTCCATCAGGCCAATCGCCGCCAGTGAGTGTTTGGTCGCAACGGCCATTATCTCCAGCGCGGCATTCATTGTTGCTTCGCTTATTTCTTTCTCCCAAGGACTTCCAAACGCCAGTGTGATCCCGTGCAAAACCGCAGCCACCCGGATTGCCGCGCCTGGAGCCTTTCCTGCCCAGTCCGTGGCATCCTCGCAAATGCCATCCGGTTGCATTGTTTTCTCGATGAGAAGTGCAAATTCCTTCCAATCGCGAAGTGCTTCGGGAGACAAGCGAACAACATGCAGAACTGGCTCACCGTTTCCATTCGTTGCTTGCGGCCAATTGAGCATGGCACCAATACCTGCAGCATACTTAGCTTTGGTAGATTCCGGAATTGCCGGTCCCTGAAGTGTGCGGTATCCCAAGGGCGAGTGCGGCAGGAAGAAAATGAGGCGTCCGATTAGGCCGCGTCCCCGAAAGTTCGGTTTTGCCGCTAATCCTTTGAGTATTTCAGGCTGCGATGATAGCCCGATTGTAAGGAGCGGTTCCGCGAGGAAAATTGACGGACGGCCCGATCTGTCGAGACGATCTGCATCGCCCGAATGCGACTTCAGGACCAAGTCAAGATTCGGAATTCCGCTGGAGTACCGACCTCCAAGAGTATCAAAAATGCCGCCCTCGCTGGACAGCCACGCCATTCGCTCGCCATTCTCGGCCAGCAATGTTCCCAGCCTTTCCGGAGTTGCATCCGATGTCCAAAGCCGAGGCGGCCGCGGAATTTTTGGCAGGTTCGCTTCAACGTCAGCAGCTTGGCGGGCCAGATCGGCTGACTTATCTTCATCCTTTGCTTTGGCCGCCTTGCTGCGAAGTTCTTTTGCTTTGGCCACGGCAGTGGCATTTTCGGACTCGGCACGAAGTATGTCTTCGCGCATTTCCCTGTACTGATCCAGTTCGTAGTCCACGAGCGGATTAATCGCGGCTGTCATGACTGCAGATTTTCGGTTCCCTGGAGCCAAAGCGCATTGCAGCCAAAGATTTGAATACTCGAAATAGTCAGAAGTTACCTGAACACGGAAACGGCGTGCGCACGCCGATGATGCAACGGCGAGAACCGCAGTCGCCGCTAGTTCAGGAGGCACCTCAGTATTTGCTGACAAAGCTATGGAAAATTCGCCAGCAAATCCTGGCAAGTGGGCCAAGTCCAATGTTGGCAAATCAATGTCACCAAATGGCGTAAGATCCGGCCAAGGATCCACTGCTTCTGCCTGTTCAAAGGCTTCATGCATTGTCTTCATTTCTGGCCCCATTCAATACGTCGTTCCAATCAAGCCCATCCCCAGGCGGCGGCATCATCAGTACTCGCCAGCCCAGACGCGATGCACGTATCGCAAGTCGATCTGCAGCCTTGGCACCGACTTCGTCACCATCGGGAGCGATCAAAATTTCTCCGACTCCTTCTGGCAAGTTCAACGCAGCCATTCCTCCGGCCGACAGGGCCGCCCAGACGCGAGCTTCCTCGATCTGAATGCCCTGAAGCAAGCTGAGCGAAGTTTCGAGTCCCTCGCCGACGACAATTGGTCCCGTGCCTACGGACAGATGAACTGCGCCGCCTCCAATTGGTCCGAGCGATTTTTTGTTGGGTGAAACGTCAGCCTTGCCGGTACCGTCCGGGCGTAAATAGGTGCGGTGCACGGAAAAGCCGGCGCTGCCTTGAGCAATTGCTACGAGGGCCGGATTATTTTCGGCTTTTTCGTGCCAGCAGGAAGGATGAAAGCGAAGCGTCGGAGGCAAAACAAGTCGGATCGAACGCCCCCTCAAATAGGTCTGTGCTATTGAATCCGCGATGGGTGAGGTCTCGTTCCACAGGCGTAGAGCTTGTGCTGAGCGATTCATTTCATTTGCTTTTATTTCGATCTGACGGCGCACTGAGAGTTTCGGTACAGGCGCTTCTGAACAGCCTTGTGGAAGACCTGCTGCCGCCAGAATGTCTTGGAAAGAGCAGCCAAGTTTGTGGCAAAACGCCAGAAGGCGCCGCCCAGAGTTGGTCAGGGAAAGGGCGCGCTGGTCGCTGCGACGGTCCGGTTGGCAAACCGGGCAAGGCGCGGTGCCATAGGTGCCGTGCCACGTTCCGCCTAGCACTTCAGTTATAGTGCGCGCGTCAGTCATTTCCGTTCCTGTCGCGCTGTTCCTTGCGTTCGTCGATCCAGGCGGCAATCTCGGATTCAAGCCAGCCGGACGCACGGGGACCTAATTTTACTGCTTTGGGGAAACTGCCGTTGGCGATGTTTTCGTATATGCTCGAACGACCTAGCCCGATCCGATCTTTCACTTCGGGCAGACGCAGGATCCTATCGGACATCGGTGTTTTCTCCCGTCGATCAACGAACAGGTTCGGACATTGGCAGACGCAGGGTTTTCGATCAAAAGGGTTAAATTGGCCGCTATTTCGGACAATTTTTCTCAGGGTCTAAGCAATACGCCATAGCTGTGTTCTGCTTTCATTCGAGCTTGCCTCAAATTGCCTTGGCTCCTTGCACACAAGGGCTTTGTTGTTTGATGCAGTGATTTGGTGGCGTTACATTTTACACACCAGCGGCCCAACCAATTTCGCGTGGCGACCTTGCGATGACGCCAGATGCGAGCATTGGTGCCATGGGAAAATATCTTTCCGTCGACTGACATGGATCTAGGCAATCGAACGCCGCTCTCATTTGCTACCCAAGCTATGCGTTCCACGTAGCTGACATTTCAAGTTTTCGGGCGCGGGGTTCCCGGATAGAGCACAACCTTGGCAAAATCCTTGACGCTTGGGATTGGAAAGCCTCTTTTCGTCCAAATGGGCGTGATCACTTCAATGCTGAAACTGACGAACTCGCTTCGTTGCTGATAAGAATCGTGATCGGCGTCCGTCTCGAGGAAAGTACCAACAGTAGCTTTTTCGCCTGTCTGCCGGTGCCAGAGGTCTGCGAGACCTTGCACCATTTCGCGTGCAATCAGGTCAGGCGGTCGGCCTGCATGCGGGGTTGGCAACTTGGAAAGAGCAACATCAATGAGTTGGGCCAGTTCCGGCAACGATTGATGGCTTAGATTGTCGAGAATAGTCCGGTCGCTTTCGTCAAGCGTTTCATCTATCTGCCGCAGCCGTTCTTCATGGGTCTCGGGGTCGCTGAGGCGATTTCTGGCAGCTTCTTCGGCTGCCTCCTGCTCTTCATTTGCACGTTCCGCAATTCCTGGATCATAGGGTACCCGATCGACCAAATAGTCTTCCAACTTGGCACTTCTCGACACTTCTGGATGTTTTTCATGGCCATCGGGGAAATCGTCACTTTCCACGTCAAGTGCCGCAAGGGCATCGGGGCCAATATTGGCGAGGGCGCTGAATGCGCTTTGAACCTTGCTTTTGAGGTCTAAGAGAAGCGAGCGCGTCAATTTCGGGTCGGATCTTGCTTTCTCGAAGAGTTGCCAGTGTGCTGTTCGGCACAGTTTGCCGAGCTCGCGACAAAATCTTCGGTAGTTGACAAGCGTTCTTTCATTCGTGGCGACAATTCGGGCCAATCGTTTGCGCTCCGCGCGGTTGTCGGTTGGTATATTTCCCCAAGCCTTGAAAGGGTTGCGTCGGGGTGGAACCGGAATAGGTTTCCTAGGTCTTGCCATGGTTTGATCCCCTGTTTCTGCGAACCGGATGCTCTCTTTCTTCACACGCCGCGTCCTGCTCCTTTCCGAAAACTATAGTCCCATGTGTTCATGTTTTGTACCAAATTGAGCGACTTTTTCCGCAAAATCTTTAGGCTGTCGGACTGAACTTGAAAACTCATTTCGCTCGATTGCATGTCTGGTTAATCTGCTCGACTATAGGGGCACTGCTGGCGATCGCCCTGGAATTGTCGGTGCAAGGACCACCAGAGTTCAGCCTGCTCTTGCTTCATCCAAAAATCCAGCCCACCAATCCGCCATCCTGACCCGCTCATCCCAATGCTCGCCCCTCGCATAGACGCCACGGACCTTGTTGACCTCCAGATGTGCCAATGCCCGCTCAATCGCGTCGGGATGCCATAATCCGTTTTCGTTGGCCAATGTCGAGAATGTCGCTCGAAACCCGTGCGACGTCATTTCCTCGCCGGTAAACCCCATCCGGCGCAATGCACCGTTCAGGGTGTTTTCGCTTATCGGCTTTCTGACCGTCCGAATTGAGGGAAACAAAAGTTCGCCGTTGCCGGTCAGACTATGCAGTTGCCGTAATAACTCCAACGCGCGGCCAGGCAATGGAACCCGATGTGGCTTGCGCATCTTCGTGCGCTCGGCAGGAATGGACCAGATCGCCGCTTCCAGATCAAACTCCGCCCATTTCGCATGCCGCAACTCGCCCGGTCTGGTCACAACGATCGCCAACAGTTCCAGGGCAATCCGCGTCGTCAGTTGTCCTTCGAAGCCTTCGATAGAACGCATCAGCCCGCCCAACGCTGCCTTGTCTGTTATCGCGGCACGTGGCGTTGACTTATGCTGGATCAACGCCCCGCGCAGGACATAGGTCGGGTCATTTTCCGCCACACCTGTCGCAATTGCATAACGAAAGATGCTGCCAATGATCGATCGCATCCGCTTGGCAGTCTGATAGTTTCCCTTCGATTCAACTTTGCGAAGACATCCCAGCACCATTGGCGCAGTGATCTCGGCAATCGGCTTGTTCCCGATGTCCGCATTCACCATCCCCAGGATCCAGTCGTATTTGATCAGTGTCGCGGCCGCGCGACCTTCCGTGGTGATTTTTGCCAGGAACGATGCTGCGACCCGCTCAAAAGTCTGGGCTCTTGCCTCACCCTCCACTTGGGACACTTGTTTCTTGACCTCACTGGGGTCCAGGCCGTTGGCGACCTGAGAGCGTGCTGCGTCTCGCGCCGACCGAGCCTGCGCCAGGCCAATGGACGGATAATTGCCGAACACCATCAATTTTTCCTTGCCGCCGATCCGATACTTGAAACGCCAGGATTTCGAACCAGAAACCTTGACGAACAGATACAGCCCGTCGAAATCCGCCACCTTGAATGGCTTTTCCGAAGAAGTGAGACTGCGAATCTTTGCGTCGCTCAAAGGCATTTGGGGGTACGCTCCATTTCCTGGTCCCGCCCTTACCCCCAAACATACCCCCAGTTCAGGGGTATGCTGGCGGATGTTGCAGGACGGCCTTGGACTAAGTCATCCAACATTTCCCTTATATACAAAGGTTTTTCGGATGTCACTGGACTTCATCGGATGGTGATTTGGTGCCGCATAGGTGACTCGAACACCTGACCCCATCATTACGAATGATGTGCTCTACCAACTGAGCTAATGCGGCAGCTCTGGCGGGTCATAGGAGTTTTTGCCCGGCCTTGCAAGCCTGCGGACCGGTCAGTTCGGGCCGAAATCCGCGCGCTCCGGTCCGTCGATTTCGCCCACAATCAGGGGAAGCATCGCCGCCGTGGCGGCGTCTGGGGTAACGATGTCCGCGGCGGGTTTCCACGCAAGTGTATCGAATCCGGCACAATTTTCGCAGACCGGTATCCACACCGAATGGGCGTGTCCGCAGGAATCGCAGACCCACAGATTGCCCCGCGGCGCCACGATTGCCTTGGCCAACCAGCCGCGCACCAGCTTGTCTTCGCCGCCCTGGCCGCGCTCTATTGCCGCCATGATGGCAAGCGCGCGCGTGCTGGGGGTTTCGGCCGCCAGATCGCCGATTGCCCGGCGGGCTTCGGGAAAATCCTCGCAGGTCAACGCCAGCTCGGCGCGGAGCAATTTCGCTTCTGTCGAATCCACCCCGGCTTTCAACAGGCTGGCAAACCGCTTGCGCCGGTCCGACGGCAACTCTCCGGCTTCGATGCGGGCAAATGCCGCCGCCAGATCGGGGTGCGGATTCATCGCCCAGGCCCGCAACAGCAATTTTGCCGCCGCCTTTTTGTTGCCGTTTGCCACATACTGGTCCGAAGCCAGTACCGCTGCCGGGACCAAGCCAGGCGCCAAACGGTTGGCCTCCAAAGCTTCTGTCCGCGCCCTGTCGGCATCGCCATTGGCCAAAGATTGCCTGGCATCGGCTAATGACAACACCGCATCGCGGCGAACCGCCACGTCGCGCGGCAAGGTTTTGGCCCGCACTTTGGCCTCGAGCGTTTTTCGCGCCCCCGCCCAATCTTGCCCTTGCGACTGCAAGCCAAACAGAGTGTCCAGGGTCTCGGCATGGCGCGGCTTCAATGCGATCGCTTTTTCGGCCAGTTTCAGCGCCGTTGCCGTATCACCAGCGGCGAGCTTTGCTTTGAGCAAGCCGCGAATGCCAATGAATCTTGTACGGTCATTTTCCAGCATTTTCCTGTAGTAGGTCGACGCTCGTGCACCGTCGCCTGACAGTTCGGCCGCCTGGGCACTGATCAAGTGCGTCAATTCGGGAAGCGCCAACAATTGTTCGGCTTTGGTCGCCTTGGCCACCGCCAGTGCGCCTTCACCGGAGGTCAGTGCGATCAATCCTTCGGTCAAGGCCTCGAACCCGCGCCTTTCCCGATTGCGGTCCCAATAGCGGCTGAATGCCGTCTCGTCGCCGCTCAGGAATCGCACTAACGCCGTCAGCAGCCCGGCCAGCCGGAACAACAACCACAGACCGACGAATAGCAAGGCAATGCCGGTGACAAATGCCAGCGGTGCAAAGCTGGTTTCCCGACCGGCAAAAGCGATGCGCACTTCGCCGGGAGTTTGCAGGACATAACTGGACCCAAATGCCAGTGCGGCAGCCAAGGCAACGAAGAAACTGACTTTTACGATGGACCAGATCATTGCCGCGCCCCGTTCAATTCGCTGTCGGTGTGATTGCGGCCAAAGCAACTTCGGCCGCCAGGCGCGCTTCGGCGCGTGCCAGCCAGGCTTGCAATGCTTTGCCGGCAGCGGGCGACAAAGCCTTGGCCTCATCCACCGCGCGCCCGAGATCATCATCTCGCAGAGCTGCATCGACGCGCGACAACACCGCATCTGCACCCGTTCCGTCCTGCGGTGTCAACGAACGCGAAGCGACCTGTGCCTTCAAAAATCCACCGAGTCTGGCCGTTATTCCCGAGCCGGCGACTTCCATGATGTCGGCACGAATCGCCTCGTGGGCGGCCTGCGGAAATTCTTCGCGCAATTGCAGAATGGTCGCCAGCCCGCTCGCTGAATTGACGCGCAGGGCCATCGGCGCTTCGGTTCCGTTCCGGGCGTAAAGCTGATCGAGAGCCCCATCGAACCGGGCACCCGAAGCCACTGCCGCCGTGATCGCAGTCAGCAAAGCCTGCGTTTCTGCCGACTGGCGGATTTTCTCGGCTTCGGTTTCCGCTGCGATGATCTCGGTCTGGGCGACGGCAATACCGGCGCGGGCGTCGGCTGCTACAGCCGCAACTTGCTGTTTCAACGCGGCATGCTGGGTGGAAAGTTGGCCAATCCGCGCCTGCAAGCCGTCAAGTCGCGCCGTCAGCCGTGAAATCTCGACGGCAGTCGGACCGGCGTCAGTGCCGGTGACCGGCTGGGCAACCAGGGAATCAAGTTCGGCGGCAAGACCCGAAACCTGGATTTCCAGGCCCGAAAGTTTCGCGCCCAGTTCAGAATCTATGCGTGGTGCGGCGCCTTCCAATTTCGTCAAACGCGAGCCAAGATCTTGCTCGACCGGCGTCAACGCTCCGGCGATCAGGTCTTCCGCCTGTGGTTGCCCGATGCCAGGCTCTATCGCGTCGATCCTGGCATTCAATTCGGTTTTTGCATCCAGCACCGCCTTGAGTGCCGCATCCTGTCCCGGCGTCAGCCAGCGCGAAACCGGCGCAAGTCCGGCAGGCAAGCCCGGCGCGATCTTTGGTCCGACCCAAAGTGCTGCGATCCCGCCGATCAGAAAAATCACCAGCGCGGAAACCAGCCTGGCTTTGATGCTGCGATGTGTGTCGTGCTGCTCGTCATCATGGCCAATGGCTTCCTTCAGGGCGTGCAGGTTCGCATCGACCGGGTCTTGGACGATCGTGAGGTCAGGGTCCGAACCCGACGAGGCCGCGGCAGGTTCAACCGCAATGGTATCGGCCTCTTCGATTTGGTCGCTGTCACGGGAAGACTGTTTCTTGGCCATGCGAGTGCGACGCCTTGTCCTGAAAGATTCTTGTCCGATATAACGAGTGGGTCGCGGCCTTTCCAGCCTTCAGACCAAACGTCGCAGTTCTGCCAGCATTGTGCCGCTATCCGGAACATCCACGGTGCGAATTCGCGCGAACCCCAGCCGCGAAAGTTTTGCTGCGACATTGGCACTTAGGCAAATCGCTGTGGATTTGCCAAGGTCCCAGTTGTTGCCGGCACCGGCAAACAACTGCGCAGCGCGCGCCGAGAAAAAAGTTGCCACATCAATTTCGCCCGCTTCCAGCTTACGGTCAACCCATGCTTCAAACGGCAGGGTAATCTGGTCGTATATGACGACGCTCTCGACCTCGATGCTTCGTTTCAGTAAATTGCCCTTCAGATCGCCCGAAACATGAACGCCATGCAAATGGACCAACCGACCTTTTGGAGCGGCCTTCACAATCAAGTGCTCCAAATGCGTTACATCCCGACCCGCTGAGACCACCCGCATGTTTGCCCTGGATGCAGCGGCAGCGGTTGTTTGTCCCACACAATAGGCGGCCATACCGCGCCCGTTCCACCGCAGGGAAAACTGGCGTACCGCGTTGGCCGAGGTGAAAATCAGGGCTGTCACGTCGCTCAGATCGACCACGGCGTGCATTGGGCGGATTTCGGTCAAGGGTGCCACGAAAGCCACGAAACTCGCGGAGTCTTGCGCTGCAATCATGCGGGCAAAGTCCAGTGCCATGTCTATTGGCCGGGTGATGAGAACGGATTTGACCAATAGCATTCACCTTCCAGGGCGTTCCCAGCATTGCACGCCTGCCGCACCGGTGCTACCTGCCTCGATCAGCAAGGATACCGTCGGTCCATGGCCAAAACATATACATTCCTCGGGATCGAAAGCAGTTGCGATGATACCGCCGCCGCGATTGTCGCTGGCAATCCGGCCAGTGGGAAACCCGGGGAAATCCTGTCGAGCGTTGTTTTCGGCCAGAACGACCTGCATGCCGACTTCGGCGGCGTCGTGCCCGAAATCGCCGCGCGCGCCCACGCGGAACGGCTGGACGAATGTATTGCCCAAGCGCTGGTGCAGGCAGATGTCACGTTCGATGACCTCGACGGTATCGCCGTTACTGCCGGACCGGGCCTGATCGGCGGCGTTTTGGCAGGCGTCGCCTGCGCAAGAGCCATTGCCGCGGCCAAAAATATCCCGCTTGTTGGCGTGAACCACCTTGCCGGCCATGCCCTGACGCCCCGGTTGACGGATGCAGTTGCC
>JAYTCN010000156.1:0-1917 GCA_043736475.1 Paracoccaceae bacterium | reverse complement strand
TTTTCATCCACGGCGGCCCGACTCGACGCGCCGACAAAGACCGCCCCGACTGGACGGCGGGCTGCATCGCGGTCACCAATGACCAGATCGAGGAAATTTGGGCCTATGTGCCCGTTGGCACGCCCATCGCCATTTATTCAGGCCTGCCGCAAGTCGCCGAAGATCAGCCGATAACCTGAACCCACCACAGCCGTCCGTCGTTTTCCTGGAACCAGCCAAAGCCAATATCGCGCGCATCCGGTGTGTACATCAGCCGTCGGGTCTCGGGATCGCCGAGCCAGGTGTTTAGCAAATCTTCTTCGCTGGCATAATTCTCGGCGATATTCTCACCCTTGATAAGGCCGAAATACCCCGCCCGTGCCGCCCGATCCTGTGGCGAGGTCGAGTCTGAACCAAAATGCCAGGCGCGCCGCTGTATCGACATGTCGCGGGCTTGCGTCAGTGCCGCAGCAGTCAGTTCCGCAGACAATATCAAGGGCCCCAGTCCAGCTTGTGCGCGCAATTCGTTCACCGCGGCAATGTGGGCGTTCCTGACCGAGTTGGTTTGCGCGGCGGAAATACGGATCGACTTCCCGCTGTCATCCGACGCTCCGGTACAGGCAGAAAGGACAAGGGCAGCAAGAAGCAGCATCGCGGAAAGGCGGATCATGCGTGAATCCTCTGGGGCAGGTACTTCGGCGTCGTCATAGCCGGAAAGTTCCGGGCATTCAAACACCTTGTCGACATGGTTGATCGCGCATGACTGCTCTGTGAGTTGCTCTTCCCGCCATCTTTCCGTATATTCCCTTCGGCTTCTCGTATGAGGACAGGATCATGTCAAACAATTTGCCGGTAAACCCCGGTCGGCGCAGATTCACCCGCAATGTGATTGCTGCAGGCATTGGCGCCAGTGCGCTGATCAGGGCAGGCAGCGCTTTTGCCCAGGATACCGGTCTTGTTTCCGACCAGCCGCTGGACCGGAACGGATACCCGCTCAATCCCGACCCGGTAAAATCCAAATACTCCAGTTTCACGACACGCAATTGGCAGGGCTACTTCAACAACCTGAACAACGGTGCGATCCTGGTCGATACCAAGCAGCGCGCGCTGCATTTCTGGCCCGCCGACGGGTCTTTCTACAAAATTTACCCGGTCAGCGTGCCACTCACGCCTGAACTCACCCGCCTCGGTCGTACCGCAGTCGTCCAGAAAGTTGTCGGCCCCGAATGGCGCCCCACGCCTCGCATGTTGCAGCGCGACCCCGAGCTTCCAACCTATATCGGCCCCGGCCCCGAAAACCCGCTCGGAACCCATGCCCTGTATCTGACATGGGAATATTACCGGATTCACGGCACCAACGACACGCGCAAGATCGGCCGACTTTCCTCAAACGGCTGTATCGGCCTTTACAATGAACAAATCGTGGAATTGTTCGACAATAGCGTGGTTGGGACCCAGGTTCTGCTGATCTGACAACAAATCCGTTGCAAAGAACCGACCGACTTTGTAACTACCAGATTGGCAAGTCATGAGACTTTGCGCAAAAACCGGACCCGTTCCGGAAACAGGTAAATGGAAAAAACTATGAAACTTATCGCTCTCTCGGTTGCAGCAATGCTTGCAGCCAATACCGCATTTGCTGGTAGCGTTGTGATGGAAGCGCCAGTCGAGCCAGAAGTAATGGTGGAAGAGCCTGCTGGCTCGATGGGTGGTTCCGGCGCTTGGCTGATCCCGCTCCTGGCCATCGGCCTTATCGCCTTGGCCGTTTCGCAGAACGATACGCCATAATATTCTACAGCGTCCCTCGTGGATTTAAGGCGGTGCCGCAAAGACGCCGCCTTTTTTTATGCCTTTTCCCCGCGCCTATATGTTGCGGTTCGGTGTCTGGCATCGACTATTTGGTCGTGGCATTGTCCCATCCGTGCAACAACTGACGGA
>JAYTCN010000155.1:0-1921 GCA_043736475.1 Paracoccaceae bacterium | reverse complement strand
TGCGAGCTGGGCAGAGGCGGGCCCCGATCCGGCGCAGGACGGGGTCGTGCGCTGGCGCAGGCAGGACCTGCAGCGGCGGATCGCGGAAAGGTTCGGGGTGGATTTGCACGAGCGCACTGTGGGCAAGTATCTGGCGATGCTCGGCCATCGTCGTCTCTCGGTGCGCCCACAGCACCCGAAGTCCGATCCGGAGGCGCAGGCCCTTTTCAAAAAGAGTTCCGCGCGACGGTAGCGGCCGCGATCCCGAAGGCCGCCATCGGCAAACCTCCTGAAATCTGGTTTGAGGAGTGAGCCGGGCAAGAAAACAGTCTGGGGGACTGTTTTCCCGGCGAACGCCAGAATAGGCCAGCAAGGCACGCTCACCCGGGTCTGGGCGACGCGCGGCAGCCGACCCCGTGCGCCACGGGATACCAGATACGAATGGACCTTTTTGTTTGGCGCGGTCTGCCCGGGCCGCGGTACCGCCGCCGGTTTGGTGCTGCCGTTCGTCACCACCGCCGCGATGAACGCCCATCTCGCCGAGATTGCACGCACCGTGGCGTCGGGCGCTCACGCCATCCTGGTCCTCGACGGCGCCGGTTGGCACAGCAGCAAGACCTTGGTCGTGCCTGAAAACATCGCGCGGATGCCCCTTCCGCCCTACAGCCCCGAATTGAACCCGGTCGAAAACCTCTGGCAGTTCCTCCGCGCCAACTGGCTCGCCATCAGCGTCTTCGACGACGATCCCGCCATCGTCGATGCCTGTTGTACCGCATGGAACCGCTTCGCCGATGATCCCAAGACCGTAACCTCGATCACTGAACGCCTATGGGCACAGGTCAATCAATAGGGCCGTTGGTATTACTGATTCTGCTTATTGCACTTCCTGCTTTTTCCGCGCTGATTCTGCCTGGGGAGGATCGCGACTCTTCTGCAAGACTGCGGTCGCGGTCACTTTTCAGCAGGGGTGGCGACCGGGCTCATCGCGCCGCCGGCCTTATGCGGCCCGTTCGGCGACACTGCGGCATTTCCTATGAATTGGTGGTGCCGCCAATGTCGAGAACGATCTTCCCGACAAAATCGCGTGCCTGAAGTTGGTTCAAGGCGCGGCTGGCCTCGGTCAAGTGGTAGCGTGCTGAAATCAAGGGCTGATACCTATTTCGTGCGATGTCATCCAATATGCTTTCGATGGTATTTCGGGCGATGTCGGCGTTCGTTCGCAAGAAATGCCCATAGTTCACGCCGATGACGGATATGGATTTTGCCAGCAGGATGTTTGATTTGGCCAAGCCGAAACTGCCGCTGGCAAAACCTACGACAAGCAATTTTCCATCGGGAGCGAGGACCCGGATCGATTGGTCAAACACCGCGCCACCGACCGGATCCAGCACCAGATCGACGCCGCCGGGCGCAAGAGCCAGAATATCGTCGCGCAAGGTTTCGGACACAAGAACGACCTCGTCCGCGCCGGTTGATTTCACCAGCGACAACTTGTCATCGCTGCTGCCCGTCGCGATCACGCGCGCACCCAGACGGTGCGCAAGTTGGGTCGCGGCAAACCCGACGCCTCCGGTTGCCCCGTGGATCACAACGGTTTGGCCGGTTTTGAGGTCACCCCGGTTGGAAAGCGCATACCAGGCGGTGCCATAGCAGGTCGGCACACAGGCGGCCGACAGGAAATCGACGCTGTCGGGGACCTTTGCCACAGTATTTTCCGGCAAAACGATGCGCTGTGCGAAGCTGCCCTTGATTTCATTGTGTTGCCAGCAAACCCGGTCACCGATCCGCAGTCTTTCGCAGTCTGCGCCGGTTTTGACAACGACGCCGGCGCCCTCGATGCCAGGAACAAAGGGCGGCGTGGATGGGATGGGATACTTGCCCGCAATCGACAAAAGGTCAGGATGCCCGATTCCGGCGGCCCCAACAGCGATCTCGACATCGC
>JAYTCN010000154.1:0-1922 GCA_043736475.1 Paracoccaceae bacterium | reverse complement strand
ACAGGAATATGTCGAAATCGCCGCGCCGCGCCAAGGTCTCAGCGACTTCCCATTCGTTGATCCCTGCCCCGATGGCCTTGATCACGCCCTGGTCGCGCAGATCGATCATCGCCTGATAGCCACCCGCCATGAATTCCTCGACACGCTGGTTCGAAGCGGCCCGGCTGCCCAACATGTAAACGTCGACGTCATGGCAAAGCAGAATATCGAAACGATCCATTCCGGTGCGCTTCATGCTGCCTTCGAATGACCGCATCACCCCGTCGTAGGAATAATCGAGATCAAAACGCCGCGACGGCGTATCGACGAATTTGTCCGGCGTCGCCTGTTCGGGCGGGCAGTCGAACAGAACCCGGCCGATCTTGGTCGACAAGACATAATCTTGCCGTTGCTTGCCTTGCAGGAAACGGCCCATCCGTTCTTCGGAAAGGCCAAGCCCGTAAAGCGGTGCGGTATCGAACAGCCGCATGCCCGCGTCCCAGGCTGCGGTCAGCGTTTCCTGCACAACGGCATCGGGTATCGCCTGGAACAAGTTGCCAATCGGCGCGCCGCCAAAACCGATTTCGCTGGCCGCGATCAAGGCGCCCGACGGGCATTTGAACGGTCGCATCCTGATCATCTGAACTGCCCTTTGACTTGGTGATTTCCCTCAGAGTAGCTTAGCAAAAGGCCTGAGCCAAGCGCAGGCCGGAATATTCATGCGGCTGGCCGCGACGGGAGGAAAGAAATGCTGAAAGGGATCAACCCGCTTTTGAATTCCGACGTGCTCTATGCCCTGCGCGCGATGGGGCACGGCGATTCACTGGTGATTGCGGACACCAATTTCCCCGCCGAATCTGTCGCCCGGCAGACCGTTCTCGGCAAACTTTTGCGGATCGGTTCGAACTCGGCCGGTTCAGTCGGGGCGGTGCTTTCGGTGATGCCGCTTGATACATTCATCGATGATGCGGCAGCGCGGATGGAAGTGGTCGGCAAGCCACAAGAATTCCTGCCGGTCATGCAGGAAGTGCAGGATGCCATCGACAGGGCCGAAGGCAAAAGCTGGCCCTTGACCACAATCGAACGCCATGCCTTTTACGAAAAAGCCAAAAAGGCCTTTTGCGTGATCCAGAGCGATGAACGCCGGTTCTATGGCTGCTTCATCCTGACCAAAGGCGTGATCCCGCCCGAGGCCCGCTGATGTCGGCCATCGTTATTCTGGGCGTGTTTGTCGCTGATACCGCCTATCGCGCCGACCGGCAGCCGAAAATGGGCGAGACGATCATGGGCACCAACTTTGTCCTCGGTCCCGGTGGCAAAGGTTCGAACCAATCGGTGGCGGCGGCCAAACTGGGCGGCGACATCACCTTCATCTCGAAACTGGGACAAGACCCGTTTGGCGACATGGCGATGGCGACCTGGGCCGCTGCCGGGGTCAAACCTGCGGTCGAGCGGGTCGGTGATACCTATACCGGGGCGGCCTATATCTTCATTGAAAACGCCACCGGCAACAATGCGATCATCATCGCACCTGGGGCGGCGGGGACCATTTCGGTTGCCGATATCGAGCGGAATGCCGGGTTGATCCGGCGGGCAAAAGTATTCGTCACCCAGCTGGAACAACCGATTGCGGCGGCCAAGCGGGCGCTGGAAATCGCCCGTGCCGCCAAAGTAACCACTATACTCAACCCCGCCCCGGCGGCACCACTGGAACCCGATATTATCGCCCTGTGCGACTACATGACACCGAACGAAAGCGAGGCCGAAGCGCTGACCGGATTGCCCGTCACCAATATCGTTGAAGCGCGTCTTGCGGCTGATGCACTGCTTGGAAAAGGCGTTGGTACAGCCATCATAACACTCGGCGACAAAGGCGCGTTGATTCACAACCGCGAAATCTCGCAATTGGTCCCCGCCATCAGCGCCGGGCCGGTTGTCGAGAC
>JAYTCN010000153.1:0-1922 GCA_043736475.1 Paracoccaceae bacterium | reverse complement strand
ATCGAGTTGAACCGGCGGACGTGCGAGACGCTGGAGGCCATGGCGCGGGCGCTGTTCCGCGACTGGTTCGTCGACTTCGGCCCCACCCGCGCAAAGATGGCAGGCACTGCCCCCTACCTCTCCGACGACCTCTGGTCCCTCTTCCCCGCCCGGCTGGACGCCGACGGCAAGCCGAAGGGGTGGGAGGAAAGTCCGTTGGACGAGATCGCCGATTTCCTGAATGGCCTCGCCCTGCAGAAGTTCCCCGCAGAAGACGAAGCCGACAGCCTGCCCGTGATCAAGATTGCCGAACTCAGGAACGGCATCACCGACAAATCAAACCGCGCCTCGTACAGCGTGCCTGCACAATATGTCATCCGCGATGGCGATTTCCTGTTTTCGTGGTCGGGCAGTCTGCTGGCCAAGTTCTGGACCGGCGGCTACGGCGCACTGAATCAACACCTGTTCAAGGTCACCTCGAAACGTTACCCCGCCTGGTTCTATAGCGAATGGGTTCAACACCATCTGGAGGAGTTCCAGATCATCGCCGCTTCCAAGGCTACGACCATGGGCCATATCCAGCGTGGCCACCTGAAGGCGGCTATGACAATCTGCCCGCCCGATCAAGTCATTGCACGACTGGGCAATGTGATGGCCCCTTTGATCGAGCGCATTATCCGAAACGAACTCGAATCCCGCACCCTCGCCCAAACCCGCGACCTTCTCCTGCCAAAACTCATGTCCGGCGAGGTCCGCGTCAGGGACGCTGAAAAAATCGTGGCGGAGGTTGCCTGATGGCCTTCCTCTCCGAAGCTGAAGTCGAAACACTTGTGCTCAACCAACTGGGCAGCCTCGGCTACGCCATCGCGTCCGAAACCGAGATCGGCCCGGATGGCAAGGCACCGGAACGCGAGGCCTATGCCGATGTCATCCTGACCAAGCGGCTGACGGCGGCAATCGCCCGGCTGAACCCGTCCATCCCGCCCGAAGCGCGCGACGACGCGCTGCGCAAGGTGCTGGCGACGGAAATGCCGTCGCTGGCCGGGGAGAACCGCCGCCTGCACCGGCTGATGGTCGAAGGCGTCGATGTCGAGTTCCATGCCGAGGATGGCACGATCAGGGGCGACAAGGTGCGGCTGATCGACTTTGACGATCTGGGGGCCAACGACTGGCTGGCGACCGGCCAGTTCACGGTGATCGCAGGCAAGGTCAACCGGCGGCCCGACATTGTGGTGTTCGTCAACGGGCTGCCGCTCGGTGTGATCGAACTGAAAGCCCCCGGCGGCGAGAGTGCTACCATTGGCAACGCCCATAACCAGCTGCAGACCTACAAGGCGCAGATACCGGCGTTGTTTCGCACCAACGCCGTCCTGATCACCTCGGACGGATTGACGGCACGGATCGGCTCGCTGACCGCCGATCAGGAACGCTTCATGCCGTGGCGGACCATTGACGGCGCGGTGATTGTCGCCAAGGGCCAGCCGGAACTGGCAACCTTGATCGAAGGGGTGTTTGAAAAACAAAGGTTCCTGCAATTGCTGCGCGACTTCACCGTCTTTGGCGATACCGGGTCGGGAATTTCCAAGATTCTGGCCGGCTATCATCAGGTCCACGCGGTCAAACGCGCAATCGCCTCGACGTTGCGGGCGCTGGCGATCAACAGCGATATGAAAACAACTGCCGGCCCGGGCCTGCGCGAGGACCCCGCGACATTCGGATTTCCCGATGTCGGCGGCTACCCGCGCGGTGACAAACGCATCGGGGTCATCTGGCATACCCAAGGGTCAGGCAAGAGCCTGCTGATGGCGTTCTATGCCGGCCAGCTGGTGCGCCACCCCGGGCTGGAGAACCCGACCATCGTTGTCATCACCGACCGCAACGATCTGGACGACCAGCTCTTCAACACTTTCTCCATGTGCCGTGACCTGATCCGGCAAACCCCG
>JAYTCN010000152.1:0-1924 GCA_043736475.1 Paracoccaceae bacterium | reverse complement strand
AGCCGGTGACGGCCGAGGCGGTGCGGGCGGCGGGCGCGGATATGGGTGTGGCGTGGGATGGTGATTTCGATCGTTGTTTTCTGTTTGATGCCTCTGGTGACTTTGTCGCCGGGGAATATCTGGTCGGGCTGTTGGCGGAAGTGTTCTTGGCGAAAGAGCCGGGGGCTGTGATCATCCACGACCCGCGGGTGATCTGGAATACGCAGGATGTGGTGGAACGTGCGGGCGGGCGGGCGGTGGCGGCCCCAACGGGACATGCGTTTCTGAAGCAGGCGTTGCGGGATACTGGCGCGATCTATGGCGGCGAGATGTCGGCGCATCATTATTTCCGCGATTTCATGGCCTGCGATTCCGGGATGATCCCGTGGCTGTTGGTGGCGGAACTGATGGGGCGGACGCGGCTTTCGCTTGCCGATCTGCTGGCAGCGCGGCGGGCGGCGTTTCCGTCTTCGGGCGAGATCAACTTTCGGGTGAAGGATGCCAAGGCCACGGTGGCGCGGATCGAGGCGGTTTATGCGCCGAAAGCGGTCGGGCGGCAGGATATCGACGGTCTGTCGCTGGAGTTTGGCGATTGGCGGTTCAATCTGCGCTCGTCGAACACCGAGCCGTTGCTGCGGCTGAATGTGGAAGCGCGGGGGCGACTGGATCTGGTTGAGACGGCTGTGGCGGAGATTTCGGCGTTGATCAGATCGGTGGGTTGAGAGGTCGGATGCCTCCGGCGGGAGTATTGGACCCAATGTAAAATTGGCAGAAGGGGCGCTTAAGTCATCCTCTGTGCTCAAATATCCCCGCCGGAGGCTCCGCAATTTGCCCCAGCGCTGCGGTTTGTTACATCACTGCGCCGATTTGCCATGGCACGAACTCGGCGCCGCCAAAGCCTAACTCCTCCGAGAAGGTGCGGGTGCCCGATGCCACTGCGATGACTTTCTCAAGGATTTCAGTGCCTTTCGCGGCGATGCTTACCCCGTTTGTGAGGATGTCGCCGCAGTTTATGTCCATGTCTTCGGCCATCCGCGCATACATTTCGCTGTTGGTGGCGAGCTTGATGCAGGGGCTGGGCTTATAGCCGGACACCGATCCACGTCCGGTGGTGAAGATGATCATCGTGGCCCCGGAGGCGATTTGTCCGGTGACCGAGCAAGGATCGTAGCCGGGGCTGTCCATATAGGTGAAGCCGGGCGTGGTGATCGGTTCGGCAAATTTATAGACGCCGACCAAGGGCGCGGTGCCGCCTTTCGCCACGGCCCCGAGCGATTTTTCAAGGATCGTCGTCAGCCCGCCTTTTTTGTTGCCTGGCGATGGGTTGTTGTCCATCTCGCCGCCGTTGCGGGCGGTGTAGTCTTCCCACCACTGGATGCGTTCCAGTAGTTTCTCACCGACTTCTTTTGAGACCGCACGGCGGGTCAGCAGGTGTTCGGCACCATAAATCTCAGGCGTTTCCGACAGTATCGTGGTGCCGCCCATCTGCACCAGCAAGTCGGACATATGTCCCAGTGCTGGATTTGCGGTGATGCCAGAGTAGCCGTCCGAGCCGCCGCATTGCAGACCGATCATCAGTTTGGACACAGGCGCGGGGGCGCGCGCAGTGTGGCTCGCAACCTCGGCCATTTCACGCAGAACCTTCAGACCTGCTGCTATCGTCGCACGGGTGCCGCCGGTTTGCTGGATGGTCATGTAGCGGAAATTGCCATCCGGGCGCAGGCGGCCCTGGCCGACCAGATCAGGCACTTGCATGACTTCGCAGCCCAGACCCACCAGCAGGATGCCGCCGAAATTGGCGTTGCGGGCATAGCCTTTCAGAGTGCGCATCAGGGTGTCGTAGCCCTCATTGACGCCAGACATACCGCAGCCAGTGTTGTGCACGATCGGCACGAAGCCGTCGATATTGGGCATCGCCGACAGCACCGGGTCTTTTTCGGCCGCT
>JAYTCN010000151.1:0-1930 GCA_043736475.1 Paracoccaceae bacterium | reverse complement strand
GCAGGATCAGCTTTTGCTTGATGAAATCCCAGATGATCCGGGTCATCTCGTCGCCATCGAGTTCAACAACAGGGTTTGCAACCTTGATTTTGGTCATGACCAGCCCTTTCAGATGGAAATCTTTTCGGCTGTTTAGGTTAAATAAGACTGAATGGAAAGCCGGTATGCGACGGTATACTTCACGCCGGGCGTTTCCCATCGGCTTGACCGTTCTGAGGGGCGATGTTATCGCCCGCACGTCACCGAGGGAGCACGGCCTTTCATGCGGAACCTGTATTTGCACGTCGGCGTCCACCGCACCGGCACGACCTCGACCCAAAAATTCTTCCATGCGAATTTCAATGCTTTGCTCGACAAGGCCTATCTTTATCCCTTTGGCGTGGCCCGCCACAGCGCAGTGGTCAACCGGATCAAGACCGGTCTGCTGGGGGCGGAGGACCTTGCCGCCGACCTTGAAAAACGCATGGATGCCAGGGGCAGTCATGTGCATTCGGTAGTGCTCAGCGATGAGGACATGTCGCAGATCAAGGATTTCAGCATCTTTGCCCCTTTGGCCCGCCATTTCGACGTCAAGGTTGTGGTGTCGCTGCGCCGGCAGGACCTGTGGCTGGAAAGCTGGTATCTGCAAAACCTGAAGTGGCAGTGGAACCCGTCGCTGTCCCATCTGACCTTTGCGGAATTCTTTGCCCGCCGTGGTGAGTTCTTCTGGATCGACTATGCCACCCGTTTGGCCGAATACGAGGCACTGTTCGGCCCAGGGTCGGTCATGGCCGGGATTTTTGAGACCAGCGAGATGCCGGACGGGCCGATCGGTGCCATGCTGAACGTGATCGGGATCACGGATCAGACCGGCCTCGGGCCGAAATTGCATCACAACAGCGCGTTTTCGCCGCTGACGTCGGAATTCATGCGGCATTTGCCCCTGGACGCGATGGAGCCCAAGGATCGCCGGGTGATCGAGCGGGCCATCGGGATAATGGATGCGGGGCTGCGGACCAATGGGGCGAAACTGGTGATGAGCCATGACCAGCGACTGATCGTGGGGGCCGAGTTTGCGGCAAGCAATCAGGCCACGGCGCGGCGCTGGTTCAACCGCGACACGCTGTTTCACGACCCGTTGCCCGACCCGGCAGCCCCTTTGGCGACGACGGCCTTGCCTGCTGATGCCGCGGGTCTGATGCAGGATTTCGTGGTGCCGATGGTCCGCGCGCTGGGGGATATTCTGGCCGAGGCGCGTCTCGCAGATGTGCCGGGGCCGGCCGCAGCCCAAAGGCGCAAGCGTCAACTGCCAAAGAACGACCGGGTCAAGCCACGGACATAGGCCCAAAGGTGCGGCGCACCCCGGGCAACCTTGGCACCGACCCGGTCTTCGAGTTGCTGGGCGGTGACGGCATAGTCGCGCCAAGTGCCGCCACCACTGAGCAGATTGGCCATGACCGGCTGCACCCGGTCCAGACTTTTGGCAAAGATCGCGTCCGGAGTTTCAGCCGCCTCGAACTCTTCCCACAATGCCCGCAGATCGTGCCCGATGTCGGCGGGCAAAAGTCCAAAAATCCGGTCAGCGGCCCGCGCCTCGGCCAGACGGGTTTCGACGCTGGCATGGGCCGCACCGTTTGCCGAATGGATCGGCACGTCGCCGACGTCGATCTCGACCAGATCATGCAAGACAGCCATGCGGATGACCCGGTTGATATCGACCCCGGGGGCGGCCTGATCGGCCAGAACCATGGCATAAAGCGCCAGATGCCAGGAATGTTCGCCCGAGTTTTCGCGGCGCGACCCGTCGACCAGCGTGGTGGCGCGCAGAACGGATTTCAGGCGGTCAGCCTCGTTCAGGAAATCAAGCTGGGCTTGCAGGCGCCCATTTCTGGCCAGATCGGTCAATGGCCGCCATCGCTGCCGAACGGCGCCTTGGGTGCCGCCGTTCCGG
>JAYTCN010000150.1:0-1933 GCA_043736475.1 Paracoccaceae bacterium | reverse complement strand
TCCTGTCGTGATAGCTATGGCTCCTGAGATGCCAGGACCTGTCGCGGCCATGCCAGGAGTAGCGCTTGTCATGCAGCGAAAGGCTCTTTCTGTGCCAGCTCCGGTCTTTGCCGTGGGCCGAGACGCCACGCCAATGCCAGGATTGGCTGCGCGAATGATAGGACTGGCTCCTCCAGTGCCATGACCGGTCAACCGAATGCCACGAGCCTACGCGGCGATGCCACGAACGCTGCACCCGATGCCCGGTGGAGGCCCATTTGTCATGACTCATCCGCAGCGTGTGGACAGGGTAGTCTTCCGGCGGTTCGCCTGGCGGCAGAACCTCAGCCGGCACATCGATTTCGGTCAAGGGCGGCGCACCCTGGCAGACCTGATAGATCGCAACGTCGCCGATCCGCGTCGCATCATTGCGCATGCGCTCGCCGGCGATCACCGCGCCGCCGGTACCGATATTGATATCGGTGTCGATCATATAGGAGCGGTCGAGCGCTCCGGAATCCTGCTTGCCAGTGGGTTCAATGGCCCCAAAGGCATCGGCGGGAGAGCCTTGAAGCCCGTGAACCTGGCTGTCGTCGTCATGCTCGCCGGTTGCCGTGCTGGTGCACGGACCATCGGGCGAACACAGACCATCACCGGTCATCCAGACCGATTGCGATGGTTTGGACGAATCGAGAACGCCATCCTCTGTCAGCCCATAGCCGAAGTCAGCACCGCCCGCGGCACTGGAGAAGACGACAGGATCGCCAGCCCTGATGCTGCGATCATGGAAGCCAACATCATACCGGCCGGCCGGCCGCCAGACGCCATCGGCACCGCGCTCATAACGCAGCACACGCGACTCATAGGGCCGGCTGAAAGCGTCGGTCTTGTCGAGGCCCAGATTGCGCATCGAGCCGCGCTCGGAGACCAGCATCACGTCATTTGGCCCGCATTGCGGGAAGGCGATGTCCGAGACGGCATTGCTGTTGCCGGCCTTGTCGCCCATTGCGGGTGACGATGGCCAGAAGGCCGGCATGAAAAATTCACGCCGAACCGTCTTCTCGTCGAACAACCCATCTTCGTCTATCGCCACCGACCAGACGGCGTTGCGGCGATCATCGCCAGCGCCGGCCCAATCGGCATTGCCAAAGGCATCACTGCCCCAGACGGAATAGAACAGGCGCACTTCGCCATCAGCGCCGCGACGGACATTGAGCCCCCAGACGCGGCGGCGGAAATCGGCGATGTTCCAGCACTCGGGCGTCGTGGTGAAATCGCCCGGACAATTCTTGATATCGGCGGTGGTCGCGGGATCAAAATCGACGGGCTGCAGCGACTCCTTCTTTCCCGTCCAGCTGTCGAGGAAGTCGATGCGGCCCACCACGCCATGATCGTAGTGACCGTTGTCTTCGCCGGTCTTGGCGTCGAGCGAATGGATCATGCCGGTCTCGAGATCCGAGACGAAGAGCGTGCCATGCCATTGGTCATAGGCAATGTTGCCCAGCGCCGCGCCGGTATTTTCGCGTCCGTCGAGTTTCACGTCGGCGAATTTCTCGGCCAGAAAGCCGGTTTCCTCGCCCACAATGAAGATGCTGCCGGGGCCGGAATCGGGGCCCCACATGCCCTCCATCCATTCGGTTTTGCCCGGCGCCTTGCCGGTGCGGTGGAGGCCGAAGGCAGCGGTGGCGGAAAGATAGATATCGGGCGATTTGTTGTCCGCGCGCGGAGCAAGTGCAACGCCGAAGACTTGCCCCACTTCGCCAGCGGAGACAAACAGGCGCTGCGGTTCGTCTATCCAATGCTGGCCAGACGCTGGCTCGCCGGGACGGCGGATATCAAGGATCGACGCGCTGGTGCCGTTGATGTCGATACGCTTGACCGGCTGGCCCTCACTATCTGGCTCTTCGACCGTTTGGGAAAAGCGCGTGACGACTGCCTCACCTGGCTGCAGCGG
>JAYTCN010000149.1:0-4655 GCA_043736475.1 Paracoccaceae bacterium | reverse complement strand
CGCATATGTCGTGCAGGGGGCGACGGTGGACGAATTGGTGCACCGGCATGATATGACGCCCGAAATCTATGCCGACCACGCGCTGCAATGGGTCGCAGACGGCGCAACGGTTGTCGGCGGCTGCTGCGAAACCGGGCCGACGCACATCGCGCACTTGCGCGACCGCCTGCTGGCGGCAGGGCACGAGACTGTCGGGGTGCCAACGTGAACCCGCAACGAAACGCTGCCGCTGGGGCCCGATGGTTGGCCGGGAGGCTGGACCGGCGACCCGTTCCGTTCACTGCAAGGCTGTCTCTTTCTCGACCACACCCCGCTGGTAAACGCAACATCCGCCGCCAGTCACCCGGCCTTTGCCCCGGTTATCCGGGGCAGAAGGGCAAGGGCAGGACGCGCCTGTCCATGCCAGAAGTTCCGTTTCGCGCCGTTGCGACGACAACGCTGTTTTACAGCTTCGCACGTCACCGGCGGAACAAGACCAGCCTAGCATGGTCTTGGGCCAATGGCATTTGCATTCAGCAAATATGTCAGTTTCGTGATCGGGCTGCACCGGTCGCCTCGATTGCGCAAGCGCCGGACCTGGTCTCATGATTCCCGCCAGGGCCCGCGCCGTCATCATCGGCGGCGGCATCGCCGGTTGTTCGGTGGCGTATCACCTGAGCAAACTCGGCTGGACCGACGTGGTGTTGCTGGAGCGCAAGAAGCTGACCAGCGGCACCACCTGGCACGCGGCCGGCCTGATTGCGCAGTTGCGGGCGACGGCGAACATGACGCGCCTGGCGAAATATTCGCAGGAGCTTTACGGCTCGCTCGAGGCTGAAACCGGCATCGCCACCGGGTTCCGGCGGGTAGGCTCGATCACCGTCGCCTTGCACGACGAGCGGCTGGAGGAACTACGCCGCTCGGCCTCGATGGCGCAGGCGTTCGGGGTCGAGATCGGCGAGATTTCGCCCTCCGAAGTGAAATCGCGCTATCCACATCTGAACATCGACGGCGTGGTCGGGGCGGTGGCTTTGCCCAAGGACGGTCAGGGCGACCCGGGCAATATTGCCTTGGCGCTGGCCAAGGGGGCGAAACAACGCGGCGCGACAATCCACGAAGGGGTAAAGGTGACCGCGACTTTGACCCGGCATGGCCGCGTCACCGGCGTGGTTTGGGAACAGGCGCAGGAAGCCGGTCAAATCAAAGCCGATTACGTCGTCAACTGCGCCGGCATGTGGGGCCGCGAGGTCGGGTTGCAGGCCGGTGTCAATATCCCGCTACACGCCTGCGAGCATTTCTATATCGTCTCCGAACCCATTGCCGGGCTTGAACAATTGCCGGTTTTGCGGGTGCCGGACGAATGCGCCTATTACAAGGTCGATGCCGGCAAGCTGATGCTGGGCGCGTTCGAGCCGAAGGCCAAGCCCTGGGGGATGGACGGCATTCCCGAAAGTTTCGAATTCGACCAGTTGCCCGAAGATTTCGACCATTTCGAGCCGATCCTCGACGCCGCCGTCAACCGCATGCCGATCCTCGGCCAGGCGGGCATTCACACCTTTTTCAACGGCCCGGAAAGCTTCACCCCCGACAACGCCTATTACCTCGGCGAAGCCCCGGACCTGCGCGGCTATTTCGTCGCCGCCGGGTTCAATTCGGTGGGGATTCAATCTTCTGGGGGTGCGGGCATGGCGCTGGCGCAATGGATGCACGACGGCGAGCGGCCGTTTGATTTGGGCGATGTTGACATTGCACGGGCGCAGCCGTTTCAGGGCAACCGGAAATATCTGCGCGAGCGGGTCAGCGAGACTCTGGGCCTGCTCTATGCCGACCATTACCCATTTCGGCAAAAAGCATCTGCTAGAGGGGTAAGACGCACGCCTTTTCATGCGCAACTGGCGGCAAACGGCGCGGTTTTTGGCGAGCTGGCGGGCTGGGAGCGGGCAAACTGGTATGCGAATGCCGGGCAAAAGGCCGCGTATGACTATACGTGGCAACGCCCGAACTGGTTTGCCAATGCCGCTGCCGAACAGAGCGCGATCCGCAACAATATCGGCATGTATGACATGTCGAGTTTTGGCAAGATCAGGGTGGAAGGCCCGGATTGCGAACGATTTTTGAATCGCGTCTGTGGTGCCGACGTGGGCGTGCCGACGGGCAAGATCGTCTACACGCAGTTTTTGAATGCGAAAGCCGGGATCGAGGCCGATGTGACGGTAACGCGACTGAGCGAGACGGCCTGTCTGGTAGTGACCCCGGCGGCCACCCGCCTTGCAGATCAAAGCTGGCTCGCCCGCCATATCGGCGACTTTCGCGTTGTATTGACCGATTTGACTGCGGGCGAAGGCGTTTTGGCGGTGATGGGGCCGAACGCGCGGGATCTGATGCACGCGGTAAGTCCGAATGACTTCAGCAACGCCGCCTTTCCCTTTGGAACGGCACGGAACATTGAAATCGGCATGGGAATCGCCCGCGCCCATCGGGTTTCCTACGTCGGCGAACTGGGCTGGGAAATTTATGTCAGCGCCGAAATGGCCGCGCATGTTTTTGAAACCCTGTGGGATGCCGGGCAGGACCACGGTCTGAAGCTCTGCGGCATGCATATGATGGATTGCTGCCGGATCGAAAAAGCCTTCCGCCATTTCGGCCATGACATCACCTGCGAGGATCACGTGCTGGAAGCGGGGCTGGGTTTCGCGGTGGCGACGGCCAAGGCGGATTTCATCGGGCGCGACGCGGTTTTGCGCAAACGCGACAGCGGGCTGGAGCGGCGCCTGCTGCAATTCCGCCTGACTGATCCCGATCCGCTGCTCTATCACAACGAACCGATCCTGCGCGACGGGGCGATTGTTGGCCACTTGTCGAGCGGGGCCTATGGGCACCATCTCGGCGGTGCCATCGGCATGGGCTACGTTCCCTGCAAGGGCCAGACCGCCGACGAACTGTTGGGGTCGCGCTATGAAATCGACGTGGCAGGCCGCCGCTTTGGTGCCGTCGCCAGCCTGAAACCGATGTATGATCCCGGCAATGAAAGGATGAAATCATGAGACACGATCCCGGCCCGGCCTTTCGGGCGCTGCATCAAAGGGGCAATCCGTTTGTGCTGATGAACGCCTGGGATATTGGTTCGGCCCGGGCGTTCGCGGCATTGGGGGCGCAAGCAATTGCGACGACTTCGGCGGGGCACGCGTTTACCCTGGGCGTGCCCGACGGCCAGGCGACCCGCGATCAGGCAATGGCCCATGCGGCGGATCTGGTTGCAGCGACGCCGCTGCCGGTTTCGGCGGATTTTGAGAACGGTTTTGGCGAAGCCCCCGACCATGTTGCCGAAACCATCCGCTTGGCGGCGGAAGCCGGTCTCGCGGGTTGTTCGATCGAGGATACCGTTCGCACCCACGACACGGCCTACGATCACGATCTGGCGGTTGAAAGAATCCGTGCCGCCGTGGCGGCAGCCCGGGCTTTGCGCCGCGATTTTGTCGTCGTTGCCCGGGCCGACGGGGTGATGATCAAGGCCTATGACCTGAATGAGGCGATCAGCCGATTGCAGGCGTTCGAAAGCATCGGCGCCGATTGCGTCTATGCGCCGTGGCTGCCCGATTTGGCATCGCTGCGGCACTTGTGCGCGGCGGTGAAAGGGCCGGTCAACGCGCTGGCCTTGGGCGCCTTTACCGGCCTGTCGCGGGCCGAATTCGCCGCCGCCGGCGTGGCGCGCATTTCGGTCGGCTCCGGTCTGTCGCGGATGGCGCAAAGGACGCTGGTTGAGGCCGGATCGGCGGCGATTGGCGGCGACTTCAGCGCCTTGGCAAATGCGATGACCGGGATGGATGCGTTACTGGCCAAGGGAATGCGGTGAAATACGGTTTTATCGGCCTCGGCGAATTGGGCAGCAAGCTAGCCGCGTCGCTGTTGCGTGCCGGGTTTGCGGTGACCGCGCACGACCGGGCACGCCGGGATATTCCGGGGGCGCACTGGGCGGAAACGCCGCTGGCGGTGGCGCAGGCTTCGGACGCCGTTTTCACCTGCCTGCCCTCGCCCGCCGCATCCGAGGCGGTGCTGACCGCCATGCTGCCGGGGATGGCGGGCAAGGACTGGATCGAGATGTCCACCCTCGGCCGTGACGAGACGTTGCGCTTGGCCGGGATCGCCGAGGCCGCCGGGGCCCGGGTGCTGGAAGCGCCGGTCACCGGCGGGGTGCATCTGGCGGCGCGGGGCGAGATCACGGTTTTGGCGGGCGGCGATGCGGCGCTGCTTGAAATCCACCGCCCGGCGCTGGCCGCGATGGGCGGCAGGCTGTTCCACATGGGGCCATTGGGCTCCGCAGCCCTGATCAAGGTCATCACCAACATGCTGGCCTTCATCCACCTGGTCGCCGACGGCGAGGCGCTGATGCTGGCGAAGAAGGGCGGGCTGGATTTGCGGCAGGCGTGGGAAGCGATCCAGGCTTCCTCGGGCAATTCGTTTGTTCACGAAACCGAGGGGCAGCTGATCCTGAACGGGTCGTATGATGTCGGATTTTCGATGGATCTGGCGCTGAAGGATCTGGGGTTTGCCATGGGGTTCGGCCGGGAACTGGGCGTGCCGCTGGAACTGGCAGCATTGACACAGGCAACGTTTGAGCGGGCTGCGGCGGAATATGGCGGGGCGGCGCAATCGACGCAGGTGGTGAAGCTGCTGGA
>JAYTCN010000148.1:0-4657 GCA_043736475.1 Paracoccaceae bacterium | reverse complement strand
CAGACGTATTTCCGCCAATCGTGTGCTTCCTTGAAGCCAAGTACCTCGCGGATTTTTCGGTTGGAAAGCGGGGCCTCGTTGCCGATCAATTTGCGGCTGTGCGGGGTTTTCGGGCAGTAGCGACGGAGGAAAGCCTCGGTCGGCTCGTTGGCGGTGATGGTGTCGTTGCTGGCGTTGAACACCTGAAAGCCAAGTCCGTTTTTGCCGAGGCCGAGGTGGACGATTTGGGCGAGGTCGCGGGCGTCGATATAGCTCCAGGCGTTGCGTTTGCGTGATGGTGGATTGGCGACAAAGCCGGGGAAGTTCTTGTACATTTCCGGTACAATCACATTACCGATGCGCAGGGCATAGATATCGGCCCCGGTTCGTTCGGCAAAGGCGCGGGCGGTGACTTCGTTGACTTTTTTCGACAGGCCGTAGGAATCCATCGGGTCGATGTCGTAGTCTTCCTCCAGCGGGAAGGAATGATAATCGCGGTCGCCTTCGGCAAAGCAGACACCATAGGTGGTTTCGGATGAGGCGATGATGATTTTGCGGATGCCGAGTTTGGTGGCTGCTTCGATGACATTGTAGGTGGAAAGGACATTGGCCGCGAAGGTTCGGTTATCGGGCTGAATCAGCACCGCAGGCACGGCGGCAAAATGGACCACGGCGTCGATTTTGGCAGGTCCGCCACCGGTGTCGTAGCCGTCATAGCCGAAATGCATCGACAGGGCGTTGAACACCTGGCCGCTGTCGGTCAGGTCGGTGTAAAGGGTGTTCACCCCCGGACAATCGAGTGGCTTGAGGTCAAGATTGCGGATCACGTGGCCTTTGGCTTGCAACCACGGAACCATGATCCTGCCCGCCAAGCCGGAACCGCCGGTGAAGATGATGCGCATTGGTGCCCTCGTTGCTGAATCAAACGCCGATGCGGCGCGGATTATCTATCGACCGTTCCGCGAACCGCGTCCAGTCCAAAGGGTTGTCGCGTCCGGTGACGATGCGGGTGAGCCAGCCGGGGCCGAACTCGAACTTCGCTTCTGGTCCGGTGACGTCGACGGTGTGGTCGATCGGACGGGTTCCATCGGGCCGGGGGATATGGTCAAAATCGTGGTTGTGCCAGGCAACGGTCAGGCCCTGGGGTTTGGCCTTGTCAGCACCTTCTGCGCGTTTGCCGCCGATGGTGCGCCGGTACGCGGCGGTTGGAAGCGGTTCCGCGAGCGATGGCGGCTGTGGGTTTTGACACTATCGAATTTTCCGGGCATGCCGCCACGCCACTCACATCTGCCAACGATCCTGCCGCGATGGCCAAGGATCTGGCGGTTGACAGGCTGATGCGTTTGCCTGCGGCGGGCGATGATCGGCCGCAAGCGGGTGTGACTTTGAATGCGCCGGAACTTTTGCTAGACCAGTTCAGGCGATGACAGAATCGCCCGAACTGGTCTAACCATTTGTTTTTATGCAAATCGGGCAGGAAAACCGGTTCCCACTTTTCCCTGATTTGCTCTAAGAGCAAGTACCGTCGGCGCTATTTGAACGATCAGTTTCGCTTGCACAGGCGGATCCGCGCTGGGAGAAACTGCGTCAATGTTCGAACACCGATCAAAACCCGTTATTGAAAAGCCGGCTTTTGTTGGACGGATGGCATTCTGGCTGTTCGTGACCGCCAGTTTTGCGACCGTCAGCCTGATCGTCGGGATGGCTGGTTATCATTTCCTTGAAGGAATGCCGTGGATCGACGCGTTTTTGAACGCCTCGATGATCCTGGGCGGCATGGGTGAAGTGACACAGCTTCACTCGGTATCGGGCAAACTATTCGCCGGATTCTACGCAATCTATTGTGGTGTGTTTCTGATCGTTTGCGGCGGTCTGCTGCTGTTGCCGGTTTTCCATCGGGTGCTGCATGTTTTTCACGCCGATGGCGAAAACGAGTCACAACGATGACGGTCGCGGAATGATCAGTGTTTGGCCGGGTCTGACGATGAAGGGTTCAGCAATACCGTTCGCTGCTGCCAGTTCGGCGGGGGTGATGCCGTGGTTTATCGCGATTCGATACAGGGTTTCGCCGGGTTGAACGACCCAGGTCGCCTGGGCCGGTCCGGTATCGGTCGAGGTCGTTTCGGCAGCTGCTGACACGGTTGTGGGGTCGGCGTCAGGCGCCGCCGCGGCGGTGCGCGGGGCGTACTGGCCGCCGCCAAGTGCCACATTCAACGAGACGAAGTCTTGCGCCTGCTGACGAAGACTGGCAGCCCAATTGGCGCGGGCGTCCTCCAGAGAACGCTGGGAATCCAGAACTTCGAGCAGGGTAATCTGCTGGTTTTCATACGAAATGCCGGCCAGCTCGACCGCCGTTTCGTAGGATTTCACGACGTCGTAACTCGCCGCCGCCGCCCGACCATTGCGCAGCACCGACGACAGGGCATTTTCGACTTCTTCGACGGCATTCAGCACCTGTTGCTGCCATTCCAGATAGCGCGAGCGGGCGACCGATTCCGCCACCGAAACACGCGCCTGGCGTTGCCCCATATCGAAAAGCGGAATGTCGATGACCGGGCCAAACGACCAACCTTGGGCGTTTGCGCCATCAACGCCGTTTGCTTGCAGCGATCCGGCGAGGGTTATCGACGGATACAAGAATGCCTCGGCGATTCCGGCGTCGGCCACCGCGGAGGCAAGGCGCCTTTCCGCCGATCGGATGTCAGCGCGATTGCGGATCAGGTCCGCCGGTATTCCGACCGCCACGCGGCGGTGCGGCACCGGTTGGGGCGCACCGCGCGACATGTCTTGCAGGATTTCGGACGACGGTCGGCCGATCAGTGTAGCGATACGGTTGACTGCCAGGTGGAAGCCATTTTCGAGGACCGGTAATTCGGCGCGGGTCTCATTCACCAGACCATCGGCTTGTGCGACCGCCAACTGCGTTACTTCGCCGGCATCCAGCAGGTCTGCCGTCAATTCCAGCGTCCGGCGGCGGACCGCGAGGTCTTTGCGTTTCAGCGCCAGGCTCTCCTGGTAATAGCGGGCGTCGATATAGGCCGAGACGAGCTCGGAAAGGTAGATCAAGCGGGCGACTTCGACGTTCGAAAAAGCCTCATCCAGACGAGCGTCCGCTGATTCTTGTACCCGTTTGTATTGGCCAAAAAAATCTGCAATCCAGGAAATGTCCAGCACACCATTTTTTGACCGCGATTCGTTGCCGGCAAAGTCGTTGGTGTTGGTTGACGAAAGTTGACCGCTCATCGTGCCGGTCAGACCGGCAGCGCCAGCTGTCGCTTCAGCGGAAGTGACCCGTTCCATCGCCTGGCGCAGGGTCAGATTTTGCAGCATGCCTTCTTCGACCAATTTGTTCAGGCGCGCATCTCGGAACGCTTCCCACCAGGGTTCGGCCCGGAACTGCGAAATTGTGGAGCCGGGTGTCTGGGAAAAAGTTGATGCAAGCCCCATGCTTGGCGGTTGGTAATCCTCACCCGCAGTGCAGGCGACCAGAACGCCGGTCATCGACAGCAATGCCAAGATTCGCATCTTGCGCCAACCCTTCCGCCCGAACGGGCGCTGCAGTGGCGGTGACACGCAGAATGGAACCGACATGCCGAGGGCTCCGAAATCGGATGCACCGAATAGGCCTCGCGAAATTGAAACGCGCCGCGCCGGTCTCATGATTTGCCTGTAATCGCCTGCCATTATTATATTTTGTCCGGAATCTAGCCGGGCGGAGTCAGCGAGGCGACACCTTAGTTGGCATATCTGGAAGTTCGGGCGCAGGCGTTGTTTCTGTGCAACTGAAAAAGGTGCTCGCTTTTTGCGCAAATTGGCAGCGGCGGTATCTTTTTTCCACCGAACCTCAATCTGGCTTCCTACTTTGGTTGACCAGACCAAGGCTGGGCGCTAAACCGCTTTGCAACCGGCATTTGACAGCAGATCGGTTGGCCCGAAAGGCCGCGACAGGAGGTTGGTTCGTGCAAGAACTTTTGCGGGAATATCTGCCGATAATGATCTTTCTGGGCTTGGCCGTTGGTCTGGGGCTTGTGCTGATTATCGCCGCCGCAGTGATTGCCGTGCGCAACCCGGATCCGGAAAAAGTCTCGGCCTATGAATGTGGTTTCAACGCCTTTGACGACGCACGGATGAAGTTCGATGTGCGGTTCTATCTGGTGGCGATCCTGTTCATCATTTTCGATCTGGAAGTGGCTTTCCTGTTCCCCTGGGCGGCCAGTTTTCAATATGTCGGTCTGTTCGGGTTCTGGTCGATGATGGTGTTTCTGGGGGTTTTGACCGTCGGCTTTGCCTATGAGTGGAAAAAGGGAGCGCTGGAATGGGATTGAGCGGGTCCGCGGCGCTTTCGACTTCCGCCGGGGGTGACAATGTGGTCGCGACCAAGGCGCTGAGCAATGAGTTGGCCGACAAGGGATTTCTGCTGACCTCGACCGAGGACATCATCAACTGGGCCCGCACCGGCTCGCTGCACTGGATGACATTCGGTCTGGCCTGTTGTGCGATCGAGATGATGCACACCGCGATGCCGCGCTATGACATGGAACGCTTTGGCACCGCGCCGCGCGCCAGCCCGCGCCAGTCCGACCTGATGATCGTGGCCGGCACCCTGACCAACAAGATGGCCCCGGCCTTGCGCAAGGTTTACGACCAGATGCCCGAGCCGCGTTATGTGATTTCGATG
>JAYTCN010000147.1:0-10934 GCA_043736475.1 Paracoccaceae bacterium | reverse complement strand
CCAGCCTCATGCTGTCCGACCCCGACGGCAACGTCATTCTGGTCGATCAGCACGTCTAGCTCTGTCTGTTGCCAACATTCATTGGGTGCGGGGATCGGGACCCTGCAATTCACCGCCCCGCATCACTTGAGCCGCTCTCAATCCGCGCCGCCACCAGCTCCTGCAACCGCCACATATACCGGTCGTGGATGCCACGATCCTGCAAATGCTTGACCGTGCTATATAAATATTCCGCCATCGATCCGCGTTCGCCCGCCGCCGTGGCCAGGGCGTTTACGACAACATCCTCGGTCAAACCCGGCAGGTAAGCATCGCTTTTGCGGCTGATCGGAAAAGCAATCGCCCGCAAAGGCCCGGCCTCGCTGCGCACCGTCACCCAGCGCGCCGGTATCGCCGACGTCCGCCTGATCGGCATTTCCCGGCGCAAGATCTTGTCAAGATTCGCTTCCATCACCTCCGGCGGCAGTCGAAACACGATGCCTCGGCAAGACCCGCCGCGATCCATCGCCAGCATGATCCCCGGTCGCTCCGGCGTGCCGCGATACAACCTGACCCAGCCGAGACAGAACGAGCGGTGCCAGCCCGCCACCGTCCCCAGCCGCTCCTCGACGAATTCGAACTCCGGATTCCAGATCAGCGAGCCATAGGCGAAAATCCAAACATCCCCGCCATCCGGCCGCCCCGCCAGAACCTCGGCGACATACCCGGCATAATCCGCATCACTCGGCCGATCTGAACGCCCCGCCAACTTGCCCGTCTCGCCCGAATGCGGCGGCACTTTGCCAACAAGTTCCGGCGTCAATCGCATCTGGCGAGGTGTCATATCCATGATCCGACTCCTTCGTTACAAGCTCGGAACCTACCCATTTCACCAACCCACGCAATCCCCTCACCCGTTTTACGGGGGAGGATTAGGGTGGGGGCTCTCCCCCCCCTTACCGCAACTTCAACGTCGCCATTCACTGCAAACACCAACTCCAGCGGGGGGCCCGTGACCCCCGCTGGCCACTGCCATAGCCCCGTATCCCGCACGGGATGCCAAAGCATTCCGGGCCGCACCTGCCTGCCCTCGGCAGGTGCGTTGCACCAGCCCAGGCAGGCACGGCCCTCTCGTTGTGATTGCAGCTACGTTGCCCCGCACCGCTGTGGCTGACCGGGAAAACGCGCCACTGGCGCCTTTTCTGCTTCCGTTCAGATGACCCGCGACGGCCTCACCACAACTTCAACTTCGCCGACTGGTCGTAAAGTGCGCGATGTGTCATGAAGCTCGTCAGAACCGAACTTTTCGTGACCTAATTATCGCTCGCATAGGACGAAGCGTAGCGGCTCCTCTATGTTTACTCCAAACACGAGGGTATTGCGAAAGTCCGTAAATTGTCGAAAGTGTTTCTCTCAAACTGGAACGCGGTTCGAAACGCTCGACCATATGTCCGACCATATCTCAGACAGGGTAAAAATGGTTCCTGATAAATATTACAACACATATGTTCCAGTGAAATATTTTCTGACTTCGTATCGAGCGCTTTCTGATGGCAAAGCTGGGATATTGGCACTTGAAGACCTGCTTGTTTCGCCAAAATTGTTTTTGTCGGAATGGAAGGTACTTTGGATCGGCACTTGTACTTTGCTTAGAACGTCGATCGATCTCTTCAGGGTTGACGCAAAATCGTGCATTAACCAGAGAATTCGTGAACAAATTCAAATAGAATGGAATTCTGTAAAGACTGAATACGAGGATCATCCGATATTCTGGGACTTTTTGCGAAAAGAACGAGACAACATCATACATGAGTACGAGTGGAAAGCATACGAAGTATGGTTGGGCCAGGACGGCGAGGCCAGGCCTGCTCGCATTTCGTTACTTGAACTTAAACCGACTGACGTTCGCTCTGTCTTGGTAATGCGGAGTGGTCGTTACAAAGACCGGGACTCGCTTGAACTGTTAAAAGAGAGTGCGAATTGGGTCGAAACGCGAATATGCAGTGCGATTCAACGGGCCGGGTTCCAACCGGACGAGCACAGAAACCTGATTAACTTTCAGGAACGACCATCAGGCGGCAAGACACTTCTCAATCTGCTCGAGTAAAATTGATATTGTGTTTCGAAGAAGACGTTCTTGAGCGCACCATTCCCCTCACCGCAACTTCAGCGTCGCCAGCCCCACCAGCGCCAGGATCAGCGAGATGATCCAGAACCGGATCACGATCTGCGCCTCGCCCCAGCCCTTTTTCTCATAGTGATGGTGGATCGGCGCCATCAGGAAAATCCGCTTGCCGGTGCGCTTGTAATACAAAACCTGAATGATCACCGACAAGGCCTCGACCACGAACAGCCCGCCGATGATCGCCAGCACGATCTCGTGCTTGGTCGACACCGCAATCGCCCCCAGCGCGCCACCCAAGGCCAACGAGCCGGTATCGCCCATGAACACCGCCGCCGGCGGCGCGTTGTACCACAAGAACCCGAGGCCCCCGCCCAACAATCCGGCGACGAAAATGGTGATCTCGCCGGTCCCGGCCACATAATGCACGTCGAGATATTCGGTAAAGTCGGTCCGCCCCACCGCATAGGCGATCACCCCGAACGAGGCCCCGGCAATCATCACCGGCATGATCGCCAACCCGTCCAGCCCATCGGTCAGGTTCACCGAATTGGCGGCGCCGACGATGACGAACATGGCAAAGGGGATGAACAGGAAACCCAGATTCAACAAAGCATCCTTGAACACCGGAAACGCCAGCCGCCCCGACAGGGCGTCGGGATGCAACTGCATCGCCCAATACCCCGCGACCAGCGCCACCAGCAGCCCGATCGCCATCCGCACCCGGCCCGAAACCCCCTTGTTGGTCTGCCTTGTCACTTTGGCAAAGTCATCGGCAAAGCCGATCAACCCGAAGGCATAGGTGACAAACAGGATCATCCAGATAAACCCGTTGTCGAGCCGCGCCCACAGCAGGGTCGACACCAAGAGCGCCCCCAGGATCAGAGCCCCGCCCATCGTCGGTGTTCCGGCCTTGGAAACCAGATGGCTCTCCGGCCCGTCACTGCGGATCGGCTGGCCCTTTTTCTGCTTGCTTCTCAGCAAGTTGATCAAAGGCCGCCCAAAGACGAAGCCGAAGATCAGGGCGGTGAAAAACGCCCCGCCGGCGCGAAAGGTGATATAGCGAAACAGGTTGAAAATATCGCCGCCGTCCGAGAGATTGCTCAGAAAATACAGCATCTAGTCGCTTCCTCCGGCATGTTCGGCGGGCTGGGCTTCGCCCAATTTCAGGATCGCGTCAACGACCAAAGACATTTTCGCCCCGTTCGAGCCCTTGACCATCGCCACGTCGCCGGCGTCGAGCAGTTTGCGCGTGCGCCGCGCCAACCCGCTCGAATCCGCAAACCATTCGCCGCGTTTTCCGCTCGGCAGAGCCTGGTGCAGCGCTTGCATCCGGGAACCGCACGAATGCACCAGATCGATCTCTTGCATGGCTTGCAGCCCCGCCAATCCGGCGTGCAGCCCGAATTCCTGCGGTCCCAGTTCCAGCATGTCGCCGAGAAACGCGATCTTGCGCCCCTTGACCACCCGACCAACGTCATCCTCCACCCTGGTCGCCGCCAGCACGTCCAAAGCCGCCTCCATCGAGGCCGGATTGGCGTTGTAACTTTCATCGACCAGGGTGATGAAGCCATCAATTGCGGCATAGCCCAGGCCGACTTTCCAGCGTGTGCCGCGACCCGACGGGGGTGACCAACTGGCCAGCGACAAGGCTGCCCGCCCCAGATCGCCGCCCAAAGCCGCAACCGCAGCCAGCACCGCCAACGCATTCATCGCCAGATGCCGCCCCGGCGCGGCAATCTTGAACAAGATTTCCTGACCGCGAATCGCCGCCTTGATACAAGTGGAATTTTCGCCAAGTTTGACCAGCTTGAGGGCGTATTCCGGTCTGCCGACCGAACCAAACCGCGCCAAACTTGCGCAAGCCGCCCTGGCCCGGCGCTGCAAAATCCCGTAAGTCGCCAAATCGCGGTTCAACACCGCGGTCCCGCCCGGCTCCAACCCGGCAAATATCGCCGCCTTCTCGCGGGCGATCGCCGCCACATCGGCAAACGCCGCCAAATGGACTGCCGCGACGTTGGTGATGATCGCCACCTGCGGCCTTGCCAGCCGCGCCAGCGGCGCGATCTCGCCGGGATGGTTCATCCCGATCTCGATCACGGCAAAATCCGCGTCCTTCGGCAGCCGCGCCAGCGTCAGCGGCACCCCCCAATGGTTGTTGAAACTCTTCTCCGCCGCGTGCACGCGGCCCTGATCGCCCAGAACCGTCCGCAGCATTTCCTTGGTGCCGGTCTTGCCGACCGAGCCGGTCACCGCCACAACTTTACCCCTGAACCGCGCCCGTCCGGCGCGCCCCAAATCACGCAGCCCCGTCAAAGCATCGTTCACCACCAGCAACGGCGCATCCGCCGCAACCCCGTCAGGCACCCGCGACACCAAAGCCGCCGCCGCACCCCTGGCCAAAGCCTCGGCGACAAAATCATGCCCGTCGCGCTCGTCTTTCAGCGCCACGAACAAATCCCCCGGTTGCACAGTCCGGGTGTCAATCGAAACCCCGCCCGCAACCCAGTCCCGCGCCGAAACCCCGCCGGTCGCCGCCACCGCCTCGGCCGAGGTCCAGAGCGCGTTCACGCCATCCCCTCCAGCGCCTGGACCGAGATGCTCGCCTGCTCGGCATCATTGAACGGATAGACATTGGTCCCAACGGTCTGCCCGGTCTCGTGGCCTTTACCGGCAATCAGCAACGTATCCCCCGGTTGCAAGGCATCAACCCCGGCCAATATCGCCTCGGCCCGGTCACCGATCTCGGTCGCCTCCGGGCAGGCGGCCATGATTTCCGACCGGATAACGCCCGCGTCCTCGGTCCGGGGATTGTCGTCGGTCACAAACACCACATCGGCCCCGGCCTTGGCGGCAATCCCCATCAAGGGCCGTTTGCCCTTGTCGCGGTCGCCACCGGCACCAAAGACAATCACCAATCGCCCGCTCACATGCGGGCGCAGCGCATTCAGCGCCGTCTCGATCGCATCCGGCGTATGGGCATAGTCGACATAGACCGCCGCACCGTTTTTGCGCCGTGCCGCCAGTTCCATCCGCCCGCGCACCGTCGTCAATCCCGGCAAGGCCCGACAAACCGCGCCCGCATCCGCCCCCGAAGCTATCGCCAACCCCGCCGCAACCATGGCGTTATGGGCCTGAAAGCCGCCGATCAGCTCCAGCCGCACCTCGTGGCGCACATTGCCGTGCTCAAACAACAAAACCTGGCCGATGGGATCAAACCGGTTGCTGATAATCCGCAAGGTGCATGCCGGTGCATGACCGACGCTCAGTATCTTCTGGCCACGCCCGACGGCAACCGCCATCACCTTTGCCCCGAACGGATCGTCTAGATTGATCACCGCCACAGCACCCGCTGGCAGCACCCGGTCGAACAGGCCCATCTTGGCGGCGAAATAATCGGAGAAATCCGCATGATAGTCCATGTGGTCGCGGGTGATGTTGGTAAACCCCGCCGCTTTCACAACAACCCCGTCAAGGCGATGCTGGCTCAGCCCATGCGACGACGCCTCCATCGCGGCATGGGTGACGCCATCGCCCGCAAGCCGCGCCAACAGCGCGTGCAGGGCAATCGGCTCAGGCGTGGTATGGGTCAGCGGCGCCGAAACCGCGCCTTCCACCCCGGTAGTGCCGAAATTGACCGCACTCAGCCCCAAGGCTTCCCAAATCTGCCGGGTGAACGTCGCAACCGAAGTCTTGCCATTGGTCCCCGTCACCGCAACCATCGTTTCGGGCTGGGCACCAAACCACCGTGCCGCAGCACGTGACAGGCTCAATCGCGGATTATCCGATACAATCACCGGCACCGGGCACGGGGTTATCATCGCCAGTCCCGCTTCATCGGTCAAAACCGCCACCGCGCCCATGCGCAGCGCATAGGCCACGAATTCCGCGCCATGCACCGCCGATCCCGGCAAAGCCGCAAACAGATGCCCCGCCCTGGTCTCGCGGCTGTCAGCCGACAGCCCGGTCAGCTTGGGTTCTGTCCAATTCGCGCCGACGACCCTGCCCCCTTGCAGCAAGCCCAAACCGGCGAAATCTCGCAATGCCATCGTCTCACTCCGGAATGCTGGCCAGCAGCACCGACCCGTCCGGCCGGGTGCCAACTCCCGGCGATGGCCAGATATTCATCAGGGGCGCAATGCGGCGGATGATCTCGGCCGCCACCGGCACCGCGGTCCAGCCCGCCGTGCGCCGGTCCTCGGTGCCCGAATCCTCGACCGGCTCGTCCAAAGTCACCACCAGGACATATTGCGGGTCCGATACCGGAAACATCGAGGCGAAAGTAGCAATCACCTTGTCCTCATAATAGCCGCCATTCGGCCGCGGCTTGTCCGCCGTCCCGGTCTTGCCGGCCACCTCGTAGCCTTCGACTTCGCCCATCGACGCGGTGCCGCGGGTGACCACCTGGCGCAACATCGAGCGCACCTCCATCGCCGTTGCTTCCGACATCACCCGGTCATTCTCGCCCGGCGTTGGCGAATTGGCCAGCAGGGTCGGCACCACCCGCAAACCGCCGTTGGCAATCGCCGCATAACCGGCGGCCAGATGCAACGGCGTGATCGCTAACCCGTGCCCGTAAGCTACCGTGATTGTTGACAGCTCCGACCATTTTGCCGGCAACAGCGGCTTGGCGCCTGCCGCCTCCGGCAACTCCACCGGATCGGCCTCGAAAAACCCCAAGGATCGCAAGAACGCCTGTTGCGCCGTGCCGCCTGCCGCCAGCGCCAGACGCGCCGAGCCGATGTTCGACGATTTCACGATCACGTCGGTCAGGCTGAGGCGCGCGCCATAGTCATGGAAATCGCGAATGGTGAACTTGCCCCATTTCATCGGTCCGGCGGTATCGATCATCGTGTCCGGTCCGGCCACGCCGCGCTCCATCGCCAAAGCCGCCGTGAACGGCTTCAGCGCCGATCCCAGTTCGTACAGGCCCTGCACCATCCGGTTGAACAGCGGGCTGTCGCCGGGATCAAGCGAGTCGCCCTTCACCGGTGGCAGCGGCCGGTGATTCGGGTCAAAATCCGGCAGCGACACCATCGAAATGATCTGGCCGGTGTGCACATCCATCAACACCGCCCCCGCACCCTTGGCATTCATCACCTTCATGCCGCCCGCCAGCACCTCCTGCATCGCCGCCTGCACCGACAGGTCGATCGACAGCCGCAACGGCTCGCCGTTCATCGCCGGGTCGCGCAAAAAGGCGTCGAACTGCCGCTCCACCCCGGCGGTACCAACAATCTCGGCCGCATGCACGCCTTCGCGGCCAAAACCGGTACCCCCCAGAATATGCGCCGCCAGGGTGCCGTTGGGATACAGCCGCAACTCGCGCGGACCAAACAGCAACCCCGGTTCGCCCAGATCGTGCACCGCCTGCTCCTGCTCGGGCGCCAGCTTGCGCTTGATCCACAGAAATTTGCGCGGTCCGGAAAATTGTTCCAGCAACTTGCCGGCATCCAGATCGGCAAAGATCGTCGCCAGTCCTTCGGCCGCCGCCTGTTTGTCGACCATCTGCTGTGGTTGGGCATAGAGCGACGAGGTGATCAGGTTGGTCGCCAATATCGAGCCATTGCGATCGACGATATCGGCCCTTTGGGTGATGATCGAGGCGCCAGCGTCCAGCGCTTTCGGCTCTTGCGGTTCCGATGTCGAGATCACCGCCATCTGCACGCCGATCGCGGCAAATCCGATGGCAAACGCCGCCGCCAGCATCACCAGCCGCGATTCCGCCCGGTTTCTTTCGGAAATGCGCAAGTGCCGCAACCGGGCCGCGCGCTCCTCCGCTTCCACTTCCGCCGGATTTTGTCCGCGCGCCCGGGCCAGCAGGATCCGGGCCAGCGGTCGAAGCGGGCGGCGGATCATGGGAATTGTCCGTCAGGCGCCAGCGACAGGATCGCCTGTTCGATCGTCACCGCTTCCGGCGACAGCGGGTAGGAAACCGATTCCGGTTCGGCAAAATGTTCGGGCAACAGCGGCATCAGCTGCAATTCGCGGAAATTCAGCTCGGCCAGCTCGCGCAGGCGCTCGGGCCGGTTGAGATAGGCCCATTCGGCCCGCTGCACCGCCAGGGCCTCGCGCCCGCGGGCGATCTCGCCGCGCAGGGCCGCAACCCGGTTCAGCGCGTCCTGCACGTCATAATTCACCCGATAGGCCCAGGTTGCCACAACCACGACGGCGGCGACGGCGAACAGGTACAGTCCGGTCTTCACAGCAGCCGCTCCCGCGTCAGGTCAAGGTCGGGCAATCCGATCAGCCGGGGGTCGATCCGCCCGGCAACGGCCGGCAAGCGCCGGGCTATCCGCAGCCTGGCCGAACGTGCCCTCGGGTTACGGCGCAATTCGGCGGCATCGGCCACAACCGCCTTGCGGGTGACGCGTTCGAACCGTGGCTGATCGGGTTCGGCCAGAGGGGCAAACCTGCTTCCCTTCGGATTTTCGGCCGAACGCAGCTGAAAAAACTTCTTCACCATCCGGTCTTCCAGCGAATGAAAGGTCACCACCACCACCAACCCGCCGTCTTTCAGCAAGGCCTCGGCCGCCATCAGCCCGCGCGCCAGCTCGCCCAACTCGTCATTCACCGCAATCCGCAACGCCTGAAACGTCCGGGTCGCCGCATGCGGCTGGCCCGGTTTCGGTCGCGGCAGGCAGGATTCGACGATCCGCGCCAAATCCCGGGTCCGCTCGATCCGGCCATTCTTGCGCTCGGCGGCGACGGCGCGGGCAATGCGGCGTGACGCCCGCTCCTCGCCAAATTGATACAGGATATCGGCGAGAAAATCTTCAGACGCGCCGTTGACCAGATCGGCAGCGCTCGGCCCTTTCTGTTCCATCCGCATGTCGAGCGGGCCATCCTTCAGAAACGAAAACCCGCGCCCGGCCTGATCGAGCTGCATCGAGGAAACCCCGATATCAAGAACGATCCCGTCCAGCTGCGGCACCCCGGCATCGCGGACAATACGCTCCATATCGCCGAACTTTCCGGCGTGCAGCGACAGGCGCGGTCCATATTCACCGGCCCAGCCGACGGCCGCCGTCAGCGCATCGGGGTCGCGGTCGATTCCCAGCACCCGCATCGCTCCGGCATGCAACAACGCTCTGGAATAGCCGCCCGCACCGAACGTGCCGTCCAGCCAGACGCCGGAAACCGGAGCAATACGGGACAATATGGGTTCGATCAGGACCGGGACATGGGCGGCATCAGGGTCGGTCGCTGGATTCATTCCGCCTCAACCCTGTTGCGGCGCACGGCCAAGATGGGCCAGAACCGCACCCCTGCCCTCACGCGAAGCCACTTTCGCCTCCATATCCTTGCGCCGCGCCTCGAATGCTTTCGGCGACCAGATTTGGAACTTGTCGTTCATGCCGGCAAAGACAACTTCATCCCCCAGACCGAACATCTCGCGCAGTCGCGCCGAAAGCACGATCCGTCCGGTGTCATCCAGTTGGACATAGGTCGATTGGGCGTTAAACATGAATTCGAGCGCCTCGCGCTCGTCCGAATAGGGTGGCAAGCTGCGGATTCGCCGATCGATGTCTTCCATATCGGTGATCGAATAGCCTTCCAGGCACTCGCCCTGACGCACACCATAGTTGAGCACGACCTGAGCCACTTTGGTGGCGGGAAAATCGCTGTCACCTTCCTCGAGCACGCGACGAAACGAGGCCGGGATCGACACACGTCCCTTCACGTCCACCCTGTGGACCGACTCGCCTCTGAAACTCCGTCCCAAGTAACGCGCTCCTGACCGTGTCCCCCGGAAACGGAAACGGCGGTTCGTGCAGGTGGATACACGAACCGCCGACTGTCCCGTGGGGGGGGCTCGCCCGGTTTTGACTGACAGGAGCCCCCGCACCTGCCGGTCGAGCCGGATCTTCTATTCGTCGGCAAGCGGGGCCTGTATGAAACCTGCTCGTTTCGTGGGTCTAAGCTGCCCTTGGGAAGTATTCCCGTCCGCCGATGCCATTGGGGTATCATGGGATTCTATGGAAATCAATGGGAAATTGTGACTGAATGCTGGCAAGTCAAGGAAAATATTGGGAAATCGATCAACCAGGTCAGGTAAAACCCCGGCAAATTGGAACCAATGGTAGTTTTTCGTGAATGCGCCACAATATCTGGTATCACCAATTTTGCCTTGCCGATGCAAATCCCGAACAATCTGCCCGGCAAAAAGCTTTCCAGATGCGTGATGATTGATTTGACCGGCATTGCCCACAACGCCAGGGCGAGGAACACTGCGATCAGCAAATATTACTGCTGCGCCTGCCAGTTCTTGCAAAAGCGCCAGCGCCGGTCTGCCAATTGTCGTCAATTCTATGTCCGCAGGTTCAAAAATGAAAAAGCCGAACGACAATTCGACATTTCTTTTCAAAAGTACCGCTCCTGCGGCCGCGACGGCCCTGATCATTCCGGAACCGGTCGGGAAAATACTCGATTCGGCGGCACCCGGTCAGAAAATGTCGCGCCATCAGGACGGCGAATTGCTGGCAAATGTGCATGATCACCTGCTGGCCGAAACCGGCCTGACGCGCCGGCAGCCGGATTTTGAACTTTATCGGCGCACCATGCAGGAAGATTGGAGCAAATCAGGGAAAAGCGGGAACCGGTTTTCCCGCCCGGTTTGCGTAACAACAAATGGTCAGACCAGTTCGGGCGATTCTGTCAGCGCCTGAACGGGTCTGGCCCGGATTTTTGCTGCAACCGTGGTCGATCGGCAGGTGGCCATAGGGTGAATATCTGGCACACTACACGACACAGAGTTGTTGAGGACGGAGAAAGGTGGTTTTCTGAGGGATTCATCCTCGCCAAAGGAGCGTCCCATGGACCTGAAGACTTT
>JAYTCN010000146.1:0-4657 GCA_043736475.1 Paracoccaceae bacterium | reverse complement strand
CGGTTTGACTGCTTCGGTCGCCGTCGTGTCCCTGCCCTACGGCGATCCTGGGTCGGTCAGTGCCGCGACCAGCAAAATTGTCTTTCTTACCCTGGTTTTCTGCTTTCTCGTTTACTCAATATTTACCGTATTTGCTGCAAGTTTTACCTACTATTCCGGCAGATAATCGGTCCGAATTTCGGACTTTTCCTGCCCGCTCAGTGGGAGAATTTGCCAATGTTCGATTGCACCGACTCGACCGAAACAATTTGCGTCATCGGCCTTGGTTACGTCGGCTTGCCGGTTGCAATCGCGCTGGCCCGCAAATTTTCTGCGGTCACCGGATTTGACACGAACCCGCAACGGGTACAGGCGTTGCAGCGTGGTGCCGACTGGACCAACGAAGTCAGCGAGCCGACAATACTTGGCTCCAGCCTGACCATCACCGACAAGCCGGCAGATCTGGCCGGCACAAGTTTTTTTATCGTCACCGTGCCGACGCCGATCGACAAAAGCCGCCGTCCTGACCTTTCGCCTTTGCGTTCGGCCTGCAAGACGATCGCCCCGCATTTGCGCCCCGGTGCCCTGGTTGTGTTCGAGTCGACGGTTTACCCGGGCGTCACCGAAGAAATTTGCGGCGCACTTCTGGAAGATCTGTCGGGTTTGCAACGCGGAAAAGACTTCCACGTCGGCTACTCGCCGGAACGGATCAACCCCGGCGACCCGGCGCATCCGTTGGAGGCGATTGTCAAAATCGTCGCTGCCGACACTCCGGCAGCACTGGATCGCGTCCGGCGCGTCTATGGCAGAATTATCGTTGCCGGATTGCACGAAGCCCCGTCCATCATGGTGGCCGAAGCGGCCAAGGTCATCGAAAACACCCAGCGCGATGTCAATATTGCCTTGATGAACGAACTGGCGCTGATCTGTGACCGTCTGCACATTCGAACCGCCGACGTCTTGAAGGCCGCAGGCACAAAGTGGAATTTCCTGCCGTTCTCGCCCGGGTTGGTGGGTGGCCATTGCATCGGCGTTGACCCCTATTACCTGACAGCCCGTGCCGAGGAGCTTGGCTACCATCCGGAGGTGATCCTGTCCGGTCGCCGCGTGAACGATGGAATGGGGCGGTTCATCGCCGAACGGGCGGTCAAATTCCTCAGCCAAATGAAGATCAGCCCGCAAACGGCACGGGTCGGCTTGCTGGGTCTGACCTTCAAGGAAAATGTCCCGGATCTGCGCAATTCAAAGGCATTCGATATCGTCGATGAATTGCGTTCTTTCGGGATCGAACCCATGGTCAACGATCCGATGGCCAACCCCGGCGACGTCAACAAGTCCAATCAAATTCGCTGGACTCCGCTGCGAAAGATGAAAGGCCTCGATCTGATGATCCTGGCGGTTCCGCACCGCCAATACCTGGTCGACCAATGCGCCCGCGTCCGCCAGCTGGTCCGCAAAGGCGGGGCAATCCTCGACATCAGATCGGTGATTGATCCCGACAAGGTCGGGCGCGAGCGTCTGTACTGGAGCCTTTAGGACCGGCCGTGAGCAGCAAATCCGCGCTTGGCAAAAAAAATCCGGACAAGTCGCTTTCGTCGCAGCAAAAAGCCGCGGTGATCCTCAGCTTGCTCGGCAAGGAAACGGCCAAGCCGGTATTTGATCATTTCGAGGAAACCGAGTTGCGGTTGTTCGGCCAGACGCTTGCAACGCTTGGCGAAGTCGACAAGGACACGATTGCCGCCACGATCGAGGAATTTTTCAGCGAAGTTTCGCAACACGAGTCGTCGGTAACCGGCAATGTCGCCCTGGCCCTCGACATGTTGAATGGCCACATCGGCGATGCTGGACTTTCCCGATTGCGGATGGAACTTGATTCAGGCAACACCGTCAACATCTGGCGCAAGATCGCGGAAGTTGCCCCCGAAACGCTCGGAAGCTGGCTGGCCTGTGAACATCCTCAGGTCGCCGCGGTGGCGCTGGCAAAACTTGATGCCGACCTCGCCTCCAGCGTGCTCGATTCCTATTCTGACGAAGGGGCGCAGGCCGTTGTCAGCGCCCTGACGCGGATCAGGAACCCCGGCCCTGAAACCGTCGATGCCATTGGCAAGGCGTTGGCGGAAAAGTTGATGGTCGATGAGCCTTCCGGAGCCGGCGCCCAGGACCCCACCGAGAAAATAAGCATCCTTTTGAACTACATTGCCAGCGACTCGCGCGACAAACTGCTGGAATTCCTTGACAATCTCGATCCGGAAATGGCCGCGGGCGTTCGGCGGAAAATGTTCACATTTCCCGACATTGCCAGCCGGATCGACAAAAAGGACATTGCCAAAATTACCCGTGCCGTTGACCAGGGTGCCTTGCTCAAGGCACTGGCGGGAGCGGCGCAAAATGCGCCGCAGGTTCGCGAGATGATCCTGACGAATATTTCCAGCCGGCTTGCCGAACAATTGCGGGAAGCGATCGCCGATCTTGGGATTGTCAATGCGCAAGAGGCGGACCTCGCCCAGACCGAAATTGTCAAAGCCATCCGAAAACTGGAGTCAGCGGGAGAGCTGTCCTTGCTGAACGCCAACCAGATCTGACGAATTGTCGCCATGCCCGCCACTTTTCTCCGCGGTCGGGTCAAAGCGGTTGCTGCCGCCGCCATACCGAAACGCTTTACGATTTCCGGCACTGCCAAGATCACCTTGCGAGACAAGGACGTGATTGCCGTCCCCGTCGGTGAACTCCAGTCGGACCGAGGTTGTTGCGGCGTGCGGAAGTTCGAGGCTGTCGCCGGGCTTTAGACCGGCAATTTCCACGAGTGGCAGACTGAACCGCGTCAGCACGCATTCCACGATGGCAGTGGCAGAACCCGCGATGGCCAGCATCTGTTGGCGTGCATGGCATGAAGCGTCTTTTCGATCCGCGGCCGGTGAACCGTTGACGGCACGTCCTGGCTCGTCAAACATTGTCGCGGGCAGCGCAAGATGGATCCGACCGTTGCGGCCGTGAACGCCCAGATCGACGGAAATCTTGAGACAGACGAATGGCGCTTTCGGCAAAACATATTCAAATTCGCTGGGCTCCGGCCGGAAATGCCGCAGCGCCAGCTTTCCCAGGCTGACAGTTTGCGAAATTTCGTGCCAGCACTCCAGCAAGGCCTGCAGGTAATTATCGATTGCCGACTGGCAAATCCTGGCGTCAGCCGCGGTGAGCGGACGCTCGTTTTGCCCGGATGCGCCCGAGACATCGCCAGCGGTACGGATTTCGACGATCGCGTTGCTCAAGTCAGCGTCGATGCAAAGCAGGCCCACGGGTGCCGCTTCGCCGCTGTGCAACGCGAAACGCAGCGAATTCGCCGGCAGGTCACCCACGACCCGATTCAAGGCCGCAATTTCACAGGTTTCCACCAAGGCAACCGAGGTCAATCCCAGAAACCTGCTGGTGCCACGGATCGCGGCCATTTCGGCGGCGCTGGCAATGAATGCGGTCATGCCCGGCTCGGTCGGCTGAATTCGGGGCGACGATATTTTTCGGCGCAGAACCGATTGAACTTCGGACATCGTCGGTATTTCTTTCACGGATATCCAGGCAGGATGTCGCGAAATTGGTTAGCAAGATCTCAATTTTCACCGCTTGGCGGCCATATTTTGCCGCCCACCGTAACGCTGCTGGCCCCGGTGGTAGCGGGTGACGTCGTCGGCAGACCCCGAACCACCCGCGCCGCCAGATAGGCAAAGGCCTGGGCTTCCAGCATGTCACCGTCAAAGCCCAGCTGCTCCACATTTGGCGCTGGAATGCCGCTGACCTGTTCGATCACCCGCATCATTTCCACGTTGCGCCGACCGCCACCGCAGATCAGGAACCGTTCGACCGGTGCGGGAAACCGGCGCTGGGCGACGGCGATACTTCGGGCGGTGAATGCCGTCAAAGTGGCCGCGCCGTCGGGGGTGGTCAAATGCGCGATATCGGCAAGTTGCCCGGCAAACGCATTGCGGTCCAGCGATTTGGGCGGCGGGCGGTCAAAATACGGATTTGTCATCCAGGTCGCCAGGATCGCCTGATCCGCCACGCCTTGCGCCGCGATTTTCCCGCCGCTGTCGAAGGAATTCCCGGTTCGGTTCCGGACAAAATCATCGATCAACGCGTTGCCGGGGCCGGTGTCGAACGCCAAAAGCGCCCCCGATTGCTCCGGTTTTTCCGCCGTCGGATCGACCCAGGTCACATTCGCGACGCCGCCGACATTGAGGAAAGCCACCGGTTTGGTCAATCGCGCCGTTTTCGCCAGCGCAAAGTGGAAAAATGGCACCAACGGCGCCCCCTGCCCGCCGTTCAGCAGGTCCTGGGTGCGAAAGTCCCATACGGTCCGAATACCGGATTGCTCGGCCAACAACGCGCCATCGCCAAGTTGATGGCTGCGGCCACCGGCCGGATCATGGGCCAGCGTTTGGCCGTGAAACCCGACAAGATCGGCCTTCGGCAACCGAGAAATCGCCTCGACGTGACGGTCTTGGACGATCGCCAGGGCTGCGGACAGAAGATCCGGACCGGCGTCCTGCCAAAGCCCCTGTGCCGCGCGCAGGATACCGCGTTCGGTGTCACTGTAAGGCACGAAAATGCCCGGTCCGAAATCAGCAATTTCCACACCATCGGTTTCGACAACGGCGGCGTCGACGCCGTCCAGCGAGGTGCCGCT
>JAYTCN010000145.1:0-4660 GCA_043736475.1 Paracoccaceae bacterium | reverse complement strand
GTCCGACTGACCCGCTTCACAAAGACTTGGCGACATTCCGCGACATAAACGTCTACAGTCGGGGAAATCATCATGGAGGGGCAGCTGTCCCCGATCCCACTGCCTTGCGAACCCAATGTAGTCGCATCTGCAAGGTCATTGGCACTTACTGACTGGTCGAATACGAGATTGGGACTTTGTTGGGCCAAAATCATTGGCGCCTGCCGCGAAGGCCGCGACCGACCGGGTGGATGTTTTGTGAGGCTGGGTTTCTTTGATTTTGGATGCGAAAATCAGGCGGTCCCGGATCAAGTCCGGGACAGCGGGGTGGTGAGGGGCGGCGTTGCGATTGCGACGCGAAGCACCCCCACCCTGACCCTCCCCCGCGAGCGGTGGAGGGGACGCGAGGGGTGCCGTCCCGGACCAATTCACCGCCAAATGATGGCTGCTGCAAGATTCCGCGGCGACTGTCTTGCGTCGTCGGCCAAAACCGTCAACCTCCCCCAACCAACGGGAGAGAACCATGAGCCGCAACCGCCGCACCGTCGCCGACCTGCGGGCCCTGAAGGGCAAGCAACAACTGACCATGCTGTATGTCGATACGCTCGACGAGGCACGGGCGGCGGCGGCGGCGGGGATCGACATCCTGTCGATTATCGACCCGATCTGGAACGCCGAAATGCGCCAGGCGGCCGGGGATTGTTTCGTCCAGGTCGGGCTGCTCTACGGCGAGTTGTGCACCTTTGACGACTACATCCGCGCCGCCCACCGGGCGATGCGGATCGGCGGCGATTGCTGTTATTGTTCGGCCTCGCTGGAGATCGTCCGCAAGCTGCGGGCCGAGGGGATTCCGGTGGTCGGCCATGTCGGGCTGGTGCCGAGCCAGAACACCTGGACCGGCGGCTGGAAAGCGGTCGGCAAGACCGCCGACAGCGCGATGCTGGTGTTTGAAGCGGTCAAGGCGCTGGAAGCGGCCGGAGCATTCGCCGCCGAGCTGGAAGTGGTGCCGGCGCGGGTTGCCAGCGAAATTGCAAAACGCTCGGCGCTCTTGATGTTCTCGATGGGCGCGGGCACCGGCGGCGACGCGCAATATCTGTTCAGCGAGGATGTGCTGGGGTTCACCCGCGGGCATCGGCCCCGACACGCCAAGGTCTATCGCGACTTCCAGGCCGAGTTTGACCGGTTGCAGGCCGAGCGGGTCGCCGCTTATGCCGAATTCCGCCAGGATGTCCGGTCGGGCGCCTATCCGGGGCCGGAACATCTGGTGGGGATCGAAGACGCCGAATTTGCGGCTTTCATGACCCGATTGGGGTCGTGATCCGGGCGGAAACGCCGGTGCATCCAATCCCCTAGCTTGCGCCGGAATATTTTGCTATTTTCCCGGCGGCAGTTTGCAAGGGGGACGCGATGCGGTCGGCTTTGGTCTTGATGGCGCTGGTTGCCGCCACCCCGGCGCCTGGCGCCGGCTTCATCGAGAATGCCTGTCTGGCCAAGTCGGGCCAGTCTGCCCTGTGTTCCTGCACCCAATCGGTTGCCAACCGGACGCTGAGCGTTGCCGACCAGCGCACGGCGGCAAAGATGATTGCCGAGCCGGATCTGTACTATGACTATGCCGAATCGACGCGCGGGTCGAAAAAAGCATTCATCGAACGCTACGGCGTGTGGGGCGACGGGGTCGCCGAGTTGTGCTCGCTTGAAGGGTGAATTCGCACGAAAGACTTGAAATATTTCTAACCCATGCGCTAGTTTCGTCATGGCAGTTTACTGGAGGATGCGATGCGTGGATCCGGACTTTTGGCCCTTGCGCTGATCGCGACGCCGGTCGTGGCCGACGAAGTTCCGACCTGGGCAAAAGTCGGCGACTGGACGATTTCAATCGAGCCGTCGCTGAACAATTCATGTTTCGCCTATGCTTATTTTAATGGCGATACCTATCTTGCGATGGGCTATGACCGGCGCGACGACACCGCCTATGCCGACTTTTCCGACCCCGATTGGGTATCACTGGTCGAAGGTCAGACCTATGAGTTGACCGTGCGGTTTGGCAACAAGCCCGAATGGACCGGCGATGCGCTGGTTTCCCGTTTTACCGGCGGCGACATGTATCTGGAACTGATTGTCGACGATGCTTTCCTCGATGAATTCGCCGCGCAGAATTCAGTCCGCATCGGATTCGGCGGCCGCGAGATCGCGAACCTGGGCTTGCAGGGTTCGCGGCGTGCCATGAACGAAGTGATTGCCTGCCAGAGCAAGAATTCGGCGGCGGCTGATCCGTTTGCCGGCGAAGCCGTGCCTGACCCGTTTGCAGGCGAGCCGGCCCCCGCAAACGACCCGTTTGCGCAATGAGAGCGCTGGTCCTGGCGACACTGCTTGCTGCCAACCCGCTGGCGGCCCAGGAAACCGTGTTGTGGGGTGAATCGGGAAACTGGCAAATTCTGGTCGATCCATCGCAGGGCAACGGGTGTTTTGCCTATGTAAGTTACGAAGACGGTTCCTTTTTCCGCGCCGGCTATGATATGCGCGACGGATCGACCTATGTCTTCTTTTCGAACCCGGCCTGGGCCTCGCTGGTTCCGGACAACGAATACGCGATCCGGATGAATTTCGACCCGATCAATTCCTATTGGGATGCCGACGCACTGGCGCAGGCCTTTGACGATGGAACCCTGTTCCTGAAATTCACCAGCCCCGAAGAGGCTTTGCTTGACGATATTATCAAGGCCAGTCAGGCGCGGGTCGAATACAACGGCAACGAGATCGCCAGCTATGATTTGACCGGATCGACCAGGGCCATGCTGGCTGTCATCGATTGTCAAAAGGAAAATGCCAGCGCCGCCGCCGACCCGTTTGCCAACGAGACGGCGGTCAGTGATCCATTCGCAAATTGAGTCGCGGCCGGCCGAGGCCGGCCCGGGGATATTTCTGGCTGGATGGACCGCAGCGGTGATGTCAGGAATCTTGCCACGAGTACCAGCGATACGCGGCCTTTAGATAAACCCGGCGCAGCGACGCGAACGGAAATTTTTGCAGAGGCGCGCCGAGCGGCGCCGGCAGGTCCGCCGCCGTGATCGCACCCATCGCCAGATCGGCCACCCGCCGCCCCGACAGGCTGCACATCGCCACGCCGCTGCCCTGGCAGCCCAGACTGATCCAGGCGTTGTCCATGCCCTGAATTGCGCCGGTTTTCATCAGCAAATCGCGGGTCAGGCAGACAAGGCCGGACCAGAAATAGGGCGTTTCGACGTGCCGCCACTGCGGGAAAAAGCGATCAAAGTCCATTCTTGCCTGTGTCCTTGCCTTGGCGCGGTCGGCGTCCGAGTATCCTGTTCCACCGCGCAGGCCGAACAACATCCGTCCATCCGGCAGCAGCCGCCAGTAGTGCAACAAGCGGCGGGTGTCGTAACTGGCATTCGTGGCGGTCCAGCCCTGGCTTAGCAATTCGGCCTGCGTCATTGGCCTGGTCACAAGGATGTTGCTGAACACCGGCAAAGCAGTGCCGCCGGTCGCCTGCGGGATGCTGTCGTCGGTGTAGCCATTGCTGGCGACGATGACCTTGCGGGCAGTCAGCGTTGCTTTCGGCGTCGTCAACCGCCAGCGATTTCCATCGCCGGTGATCGCGGTGACCGGAGAGTGGCCGTGGATCGAGGCTCCGGCCGCCGCGGCGGCTTGCGCCAGTCCAAGGACATATTTGATCGGGTTGAGGGCAAAACCGGTGGGCAGGTGCAAGCCACCATGAAATTCGGGGCTGAACATGCCAAGGTCACCGAGTTCGGCCTGGGTAAAGGTCCGGGCGGGCAGGCCGCGCAGGTTTCGCAGCTCTTCGGCGCAGGATTCGAGGTTGGCCATGTCGCGTCGCCGGTGGGCAAACCCCCATTCGCCATCGGAATGGACATCGGCGTCGATGGCGTAGGTCTGCAGGTTGGCGGCGACCTGGTCGATGGCTTCGGCCTGATAGGCATAGAACCGTCGCGTTTCTGGTTCGCCAAACCTGCCGATCAGGGCTTTGGCGCCAACTTTGCTGCCACCAAAACAGGCAAACCCGCCGTTGCGCCCCGAAGCGCCCCAGCCGGGGAAGGCGGCGTCCAGCACCGTGGCCTTGATGTTGTGTTTTTCGGCCAGCTGCAGGGCGGCGGAAAGGCCGGTGTAACCGGCGCCGATAATCGCGACCTCGGTCGAGGCCTCGCCTTGCAGCGGCGGCGGCGGGTCGGGGCGGGTGACGGTGGACAGCCAGAAATTGCCGGGGTCGGCGGCGGGGTCATAAGCCGAAGCGGGGTAGAGGCGGGTCATGGCGCGAGATTAGGAGGCGCGGGTCGGCGGTGGCAAGCCCTCACCCGCCCTGCGGGCACCCTCTCCCGTTTCGCGAGAGGGAAGTGACCCCCGCCTGCGCGGAGGCGACAGGTCTGTCTTTCCCGCGCAGGCGGGGATCAGACCACCACCACGTCCAGCGGCGGGAAGCCGTTGAAGCCGACGGAGGAACAGCGCGACGTACAGGCGCCGCAGCAGCGAATGATGATGCGGGGATTGCGGGAAATCGAGGCATCGGCCATGCTGCCTTGCGATCTTGGGGACAGAATGGCGAAAATCACCGGGAAGAAATCTCTGGAGAAATGGCTTGTAGGCCGCGATTCGGACAACGTTCTTGCGATTAAAGTGCGCTCCACTTTGCGGGTTGCGCCACTAG
>JAYTCN010000144.1:0-4669 GCA_043736475.1 Paracoccaceae bacterium | reverse complement strand
TCGGCTCTCCAGCCCGTTCCGTGGACGAAATCTAAATCCCGATTCCTTTCAGGGTTCTTAAAATACTCAAAAATATCGCCCGCCGCGGGCGCAGAATTGAGTATTTATGGAACCCTGAATGCAAGGGTTTGGGGATGAATCGAACATTGCCCGTCGTGGTCGTTACCCTCGCCATATTCGCGCTGTGGTATCTCATGGCCATCGCGCTCAATTCGGCCTGGACCAACGATCGGATGACCCGCGAGGGCCGGGTCCTGACCACCGCCGAGCACATCGCCGATACGTGGAGCCAGCAAAAACCCCGTCTGCCCGCGCCGCATCAGCTGGCGGTCGAATTGTGGGACACCGTGGCGATGAAAGCCGTCACCTCGAAACGCAGCCTCGTCTATCATGCGTGGATCACCCTCTCGGCCACATTGCTCGGATTCGCTTTCGGCTCGGGCCTCGGCATCCTCTTGGCCGTCGGCATCGTCCACAACCGGGCGATGGATCTGAGCGTCATGCCCTGGGCCATCGCCAGTCAGACCATCCCCATCCTCGCCATCGCGCCGATGATTATCGTGGTATTGAACGCGGTCGGGATTTCCGGGCTGATCCCGAAGGCGATCATCAGTGCCTATCTGTCGTTTTTCCCGGTGGTTGTCGGCATGGTCAAAGGTCTGCGTGCACCCGATCAAATGCAGTTGGACCTGATGCAGACCTGGCACGCGAGCAAAGGGCAGACATTCCGGAAATTGCGGCTGCCGTCGTCTGTTCCCTATCTGTTCACGTCGCTGAAAGTCGGCATCGCCGCCTCGCTGGTCGGCGCGATTGTCGGTGAGCTGCCGACCGGAGCCGTCGCCGGTCTTGGTGCCCGGTTGCTATCGGGAAGCTATTACGGGCAGACGATCCAGATTTGGTCGGCCCTGTTCATGGCGGCAGCCGTTGCCGCCACGCTCGTCGCCATCGTTGGCCAGATCGAGCGGATCGTCAGTAAACGGATGGGCTTCACCCGATGACATTGGTTGCGCTCGGATTGTTGGTTTGGGGAACCGGTTGGCTGGTAAACGTCTATCTGGCCAGAAACTATGTCGGGCGCTCGGCGCGTTTGGTCGCCGCAACGATTTTTGGCATGACCCTTTTGGCGATGTGGGAACTGATTGTTCGGGGCTTGCATGTCTCGAAAGTCATCTTGCCGCCGCCTTCGATGATTTTCATGAAGTTGATTGCATCAGGGCCGACGCTCTGGGCGGATTTCGTCCAGACTTTCGTCAAAGGCGCCCTTTCTGGCTATGCCATCGGTTGTGGCGCGGCGTTTCTGATCGCAATCCTGGTTGACCGATCCGACTTTCTCAAACGCGGGCTGCTGCCGATCGGCAATTTCGTCGCCGCTTTACCGATTATCGGCATGGCGCCGATTCTGGTGATGTGGTTCGGCTTTGATTGGCAAAGCAAGGCTGCCGTGGTGGTGATCTTGGTGTTTTTTCCGATGCTGGTGAATACGGTCCAAGGGCTGACCGCAGCCGATGACATGCAAATAGACCTGATGCGCACCTATGCTGCCGGCTATTGGCAGACGCTGGTCAAACTGCGGCTCCCCGCCGCAGCACCGTTCATTTTCAATGGCTTGAAGATTGCGACGACCTTGGCGCTGATCGGGGCGATTGTCGCCGAATTCTTTGGCTCGCCCATCGTCGGCATGGGTTTTCGGATTTCGACCGAAGTCGGGCGCTTGGCGCTCGACATGGTCTGGGCAGAGATTGTCGTTGCGGCTTTGGCCGGATCGGCATTTTATGGTGTGGTCACGCTCGCCGAACGGGCGGTCACATTCTGGCATCCGTCCCAAAGGGGCTCCGGGTAAAGTTCAACAGGGAGTACGTGAAAAATGAAATACGCAGTTACCGGCATTCTGGCTGGAGCCTTGTCGTTGGTGGCGCTTGCCGCTGACGCACAGGACAAAGTGACCTTGCAACTGAAATGGGTCACCCAGGCGCAATTCGCCGGCTATTATGTCGCGCAAGCGCAGGGGTTTTATGCCGAAGAAGGTCTCGAGGTCACCATCCTGCCCGGCGGCCCGGACATTGCCCCTGCCCAGGTGATCGCTGGTGGTGGCGCCGACGTGGTGCTCGACTGGATGCCGTCGGCTTTGGCCGCCCGCGAACAAGGCCTGCCCTTGGTCAATATCGCCCAGCCGTTCAAATCGTCGGGCATGATGCTGACCTGCCGCAAAGATTCGGGCGTGGCCACGCCGGCCGATTTCGCCGGCAAGACGCTGGGGGTCTGGTTCTTCGGCAACGAATATCCGTTCCTCAGCTGGATGAACAAACTCGGTCTGGCGACCGATGGTTCCGCAGGTGGGGTGACTGTGCTGAAGCAGGGCTTCAATGTCGATCCGATCCTGCAGGGTCAGGCGGCTTGCGTTTCGACCATGACCTACAACGAATACTGGCAGATCATCGACGCCGGGCTGACGCCTGACGATCTGGTGGTGTTCAAATATGAAGATCAGGGCGTCGCAACGCTGGAAGACGGCATGTATGTGCTGGAAGAGAATCTTGCCGACCCGGCGTTTGCCGACCGGATGGTGCGGTTCGTGCGCGCCAGCATGAAGGGCTGGAAATGGGCGGAAGAGAACGCCGATGCGGCGGCGATGATCGTCTTGGAAAACGACGCGACCGGGGCGCAGACCGAGGCGCATCAAAAACGGATGATGGGCGAGATTGCCAAGCTGACCGCAGGCTCGAACGGCACGCTTGACCCGGCCGATTTTGACCGTACGGTGGCCAGTCTGATGTCGGGCGGCTCTGATCCGGTGATCACCAAAGTGCCGGAAGGCGCCTGGACCCATGCGATTACCGATTTGGCGTTGCAATAATCGCGAGGTTTGAAACCAAAGCGTCCGCCAATGGGCGGGCGCTTTTTCGTAGGGGAAATCCATGACTAAGAAAGTCCGCTGGGGCATCATTTCAACCGCCGACATCGGCATGCAGAAAGTCACGCCGGGGATCATGCGCTCGCCCTCGTCCGAGGTGGCGGCCATCGCCTCGCGCGATGCGTCGTTGGCGCAGGCAGCCGCCGCGCAATTGCGTATCCCAAAGGCCTATGGCAGCTATGAAGCCATGCTCGCCGACCCCGATATCGACGCCGTCTACAACCCGCTGCCCAACCACCTGCATGTCGAACTGACCCTGGCCGCTGCCAGGGCCGGCAAACACGTGCTGTGCGAAAAGCCGATCGGGATGAACGCCGCCGACGCCGAGCGGCTCAACACCGTGCCCAAAGGCATCATCGTCGCCGAGGCGTTCATGGTGCGGCATCACCCGCAATGGCATCGGGCCCGCGATATTGCCCGGTCGGGCGAGATTGGCGATATCCGCGGCATCCGCGCCGTATTCACTTATTTCAACAATGACCCGGCCAATGTGCGCAACATGGCCGACATCGGCGGTGGCGGCATCCTCGACATCGGTTGCTATCCGGTGACGGCGGGGCGATATTTCTTTGAGGCCGAACCCGAACGCGTGGTGGCCCTGGTCGAACGCGACCCGAAATTCGGCACCGACCGGCTGGCAACGGTGATCGCCGATTTCGGCGGCGGGCGGATGCTGACGTTCCTGATCTCGACCCAGCTCGGCGGCAGCCAGTCGGTCGAACTCTTGGGCACCAAGGGCCGGGTCGAAATCGTGATCCCGTTCAACGCGCCGCCGATGCAGTCGACGGCGATCCTGATCGACATGGGCGAAACGATGGACGGTTCGCTTGCCCGCCGCGAAGTCATGCCGCCCTGCGACCAATACACCGAACAAGCCGAGAATTTCGCCAAAGCTGTCCTCGGTCAAAAAAAGCTGGATTACGGTATCGCCGACGCCATCGCCTCGATGCGGGTGCTGGATGCGATATTTGAGAGTGAGAAGTCGGGCGGCTGGGTCAAGGTGGGTCGCTAAGGTCGTCCTGCTGTGCTAAGGTTATAGGATGAACCTCACATTTGAAACCGAATTGGAAGACGACGGTCGCTGGATTGCCGAAGTGCCCGAACTTGCCGGTGTCATGGCCTATGGCACAACTGAGATGCAGGCCATGGCTAAAGCAGAAGTTCTGGCGTTGCGCGTTTTGGCTGAGCGGCTGGAACACGGTGAAGAGCGCCCAATGGACGTGCGGATCGTCATTGCCGCTGAATGACCGCGTTTCCCGCGGCAAAGGCCAAGCGCGTTCTTTCGGCCCTATTGCGTTCGGGATGGTCGATCAAACGCAAAACTGGTTCCCATCGAACTCTGACACGTGAAGGCTGGTCCGACGTGGTTTTTGCTTTTCACGACAGTGACGAGATTGGCCCAATAATGCTTTCGCGCATCGGCAAATCGACGGGACTGAAACCAGAAGATCTTTAGCAGCCGCACTTTCCCTTGCGCCGAATCTTTCCCCTGCTTAGCGTGTTTGCCAAGGCCGGGCATTGAACGCGCCGGTTCGTCAAAGTGCATTTTCAGCGCGGGGCCAACCCGCCCAACCAACGGGAGCAAGACTAATGGCTGTCAAAATTCATCCGCAAGTCGACAAGGGCCTGTCCAAGCAAAGCAAGACCTTCACGGGCGGCACCCTGCGCTGCAAGTGCAAAAAAGACCCGGTCGTGCTCGAAATCACCGGCAATGTCGTGCACAACCATATTTGCGGCTGCACCAAATGCTGGAAGCCC
>JAYTCN010000143.1:0-1942 GCA_043736475.1 Paracoccaceae bacterium | reverse complement strand
TGCGCATCCGGCCATAAAGCCGTGGAATCACCGCACCTTCGGTGGAAGATGTGATCCGCAAGCTGTCGAGCCGTGCGCCTTCGATGCGCTGGGCGGGGGCCAGCGAGGACACAATCCAGTTGTCGACGACGGACCCGATGGTGGATCCGATGAAACCGCCGATGGCCGCACCGGAAAAGCCGAGGATCGCGCCGCCAAAAGCGCCACCAATCGCAGAGCCAACAGCCCCGAGAACAAGAGTTGCCATGTGTGAAGTCTCAGCTTTTGGGGAAAAGGAAGGCGAAGGCGATGCGCCTTCGCCAGATGGAGGTCAGGACTTCCTCGATCACCCCAAGGCGCTCGTAGGAATGGATGAAACTGTCGGCCCGGGTCAGGATCCCGACATGCTTGGCGATGGCGCGTGGGGCCATGCGGAACAGGATCAGTGCGCCGGGACCGGCGTCGGCCAGCGCGATCTCAGGCATCATGCGGCGTGCGCCCTCCGCCAACACTTCGTGTGGCCCTGTCTCGCCCCAATCCCGGCTATAAGGCGGGATCGGGAAGGACTCCTCGCCCACCACCTCGCGCCAAACGCCGCGCGCAAGGCCAAGGCAATCGCAACCGACGCCGCGAAGGCTGGCCTGATCATGGTAAGGCGTTCCGAGCCACGAACGGGCCGTGGCGACGACGAGATCTGGATCGGCGGTCATCACAGCACCGTCCCATCATTGCTGCCGTCCCGGCTGGCATAGCGCAGTACGGCGTCCTGCCCCGGAGTGTTGGGGAAGCCCCTGAAATTTAGCGTGTTTGGGAATTTCGCCCCGCAGGTCGCGATGCGCTTGTCGCAGCCAGCGCGGGCGATGAAGCTGTCGCCCCCGGCGATAGCGCGCACCGGCGCTTCCAACAGAGTCAGTCCGGCAATGGCATCGGTCAACCCATGGCCCAGCACCTCGGTGATCCGCCCGGCATTGAAACCGCTGGTCCACGTGAGGGTGCCAGATGTGAACCAGCCTGCCGCGAACCCGGATAGGCCCGTCGCCATGAACGCGCGGTCGCGCAGCAGGTCAGTGACCACGCCGCTGCCCTTGAAGGCGACGATTTCGAGATTGATCCCGCACCGACCGTCGCCCAGCGCCGCATCGCAACTCGCCTGAAACGTCCGCCCGACGGTCTGGCCCAGCACGTGCGCGAGGCTGCGGACCTCCGCGACAAAGGCCATCCGCCCACGCCGGATTTGGCCGACGGCACCACGGCGCAGCAAAACGCGCTGGCTGGTGTCGGCCCAGTTCACCCGCCAAAGTTCGACTTCGGCCGCGTCCCAACGGCCATCGACGATGTCGGTTTCGGTGATCCGATCCGACGTCAACACGCCCTCGGCGTCTTGCGCATCTACAGCAAGGTCGGATCCCGAGCGCACTTCGGAGGCGGCAAACCCGCTCTCCGGTTCGAAAAAGGTGCCGTCGAAGGTCAGGATCTGGTCATGGTCGGTGAAGCCCAGCATCATGCCATCGGCGCGGGAAATCCGCCAGCACCAGGACAGGGTGGTGGTGGCCTCAATCAGATGGGATTGCAGCGCGGAGGAAATGTTCTTCATCGACGGATCTCCAGGAGGGGGATGGAGGTGATCGAACCCAGCCGCTCAATATCGAGGGTGACGTCGAGCATGTCGGTGTCAAAGCGCACTGGCACATCGAATTCGAAGCCTGCGGTGATCGCGACGCCTGCGCCGGGAGCGGCGGCAAAGATGACAACGCCGGTGGTGGCGTCCATCGTCCAGCCCGACATCTGCTCCACCCCGTTCAGGGCGAGGCGGACGGTGCCAGCCACGGGTTTTGCGATTGTCCGGGTCCAGGCTTGCGCGCCTGAGGTGTAACGTTTGGAAAGCTGGAAGATCTTCAAGCTTCCAGTGCCAGTTCCAATCTGCTGGTCGTTTGGGAAGATCGCCTGCGACGGAAGGCTGGAT
>JAYTCN010000142.1:0-1946 GCA_043736475.1 Paracoccaceae bacterium | reverse complement strand
GCAACCACGGCGCGCAAAAGGCGTTTCAGGGTGCTGTCGGCACTTGCCAGATCCTTGAGGTTGGCGGTTGCCACCGTCAGATCGGAAATCGCCGCCAGCCGGATATCGCGCAGGAAGCCATCCCATTGGGCGATGAAATCATCGGCGTAAAGCTTCATGATATCGGCTTCGAGTGTTACCACTGACGCTTCGGAGCTTTCGGCGCAACCCCCGGCAAAGACCGCGCGGTCAAGCGCCGCCTGTGCCGCAATCTCGGGTAGCAGCGGCACCACGGTTTCGTGGAACCCCAGATAGGTATAGGCTCCGGGCAAACCAATCCGCAGCGTCTTTTCCGACAGTCGTGTCAGCACGCGCGCGGCATTTGGCCCGGCATTTTCGGCCGGAATCCATTCCGGTAGCGCCGTCACCGACGGGTCTTGTTTCAGCGCATTATAGGCCCGCACCGCCAGCGGCACGGTGCAGATACTGACCAGCGCCGCCCCAACGAGTTCATTGTCCGGCTCGATGCGTATTTCCTCGGATGCCATCCGCTCAATCGCCGCCAATTGATGCACCAGTGCCGCTTCGGTCGGGAAAGGGTCAAAATTGGCCATGTGTCCGGGCAATTCAAGCTGCCACCAGCTGGCCATAAAATCTCGGTCAAAAGGGGCAATGCCTGTTGCCATGTAATAAGCTTTCAATGCGCCCAGCAAAAACTCCGGATCGCGGATGTTGCGCCACATCGTGGCCTCCAACATTGCGACCATGCGCGGTTCCAGAATGTTGCGCAGGCTGCGATCATAGGCGATGCGGTGTGCGCGGCCCATTTCGGCCTCGGCAGTGGGGCCGGCCAGTGTCAGCAGATTGCTGGCGACAGAGGCACGGGTGGCGTCAACTTCTGTCACCGCCTCCAGCGCCAGATCAAGATCAAGAGGTTCTGTCGGGGCCTGTCGGGCGGCGACATTGGACAGCCTGCCCGAAAGTTCCGCCAGTTGTCGGGCCTGATCCTCGACCCCGGCGGAATAGCGCAGGAAAGAGAACAGAAAGATCAGCCCCGCCAAGGCGCAGATCAGTGTCGCCCCGGTGACCGAGCCGCGCCACAGCCATTTGCGACGCTCTTCCGCCACGCGGTCGAACAGGCCAAGCCCGGCTTCGGGAAAGATCACCTCGGTGATCAGGTTGCGCAGGAAATAGGACCGGGGCTGGCTATAGGCCCGGCGCTGGGGCGGTTCGGCTTGCAAGCCAAATGCCTGCGCCATCTCGCCGATCAGGCGGTCAATTGGCGAGCCTTCTTGCGTGGCCGAAGTGAAATAGAAGCCGCGAAGCCACGGGCTTTCCTCATACCGACTTTCGCCGAAAACCGTCTCGATCAGCACTTTTAGCGGGGTTTCGATCTTCTCCATTTGAGCGGGAAAGCGGAACACCTCCGCCCGCCACGGCAGCGGGGCATCTTCGGCCATCCGCGCCGATAACCGGCTTTCCAGCGTGGTCAGCAGGGCGCGGTTTTCGCGGGCGATCCCGGCACTTTCGGGGCGTGCATCGGGGGCGAGCGTGGCCCCCCAGACCTGTTCTCGCTCAGCGGTGGACAGATCAGCAAAGAACGGCTCGAACCCCGGCACCATATCGGCCTTGGTGATCATCAGATAGACCGGCAGTTGAATTTCCAGCCGCTCGCGCAGTTCGGCCAGCCGTTTGCGAATCTCGCGCCCATGGTTGCGCAGTTCCGGCTCTGGCCCCAGCAGTTCGCGCATGGAAAGGGCCACGATCACCCCGTTCAACGCCCGCTTGCCGCGATGCTTTTTCAGCATGTCGAGAAAACCCACCCATTCGGCGGCGTCAATCTCGGGGTCGCTCATCTGTTGCACATAGCGCCCGGCAGTATCGACCAGAACCGCCTGTTCGGTGAAGAACCAATCGCAGTTGCGGGTGCCGCCGACGCCCTTGATGTCATCGGACAGATCAATCGG